>CBFGJR010000220.1:0-10127 GCA_965649145.1 Caldifarciminota bacterium
ATTATTTAAAAAATTTTCCACAAGAGGCACATCTATAAAAAGTCCTTTTATTTTTATAAATTTTAAAAGAATAATCAAAAGAACAATAGGGACATTTTTTTTCAACAGGAGGAAATGCTGATACAAATTTACATTCTGGATAAATAGAACAACCATAAAAAATTTTTTTGCTTTTTCTTCTGACTAAATAACCTTTTTTGCACTCGGGACATAAAAATTTTTTCTCAATAAAGTCCCTTTTATATTTACATTCAGGGAAGTTTGAACAGGATATAAATTTACCATACTTACCCCATTTTATCAAAAGTTTACTTCCACACTCAGGGCATAATTCATCAATTTCTTCCTCAAGGTATTCCTTTTTTAAATCATAAAGATTTTCTTCTACCTTAAAGAGAACCCTACTGAACTCTTCCCAGAAACTTTTAAGAAATTCTTTTCTCTCTAATTTTCCTTCTTCAATTTCATCAAGTAAATCTTCCATCTTCTTTGTAAACTCAACATTGAAAATCTCCGGAAATTCCTTAACAAGTATGTCACATACCTTTTTCCCAAGTTCAGTAGGAAATAAAGTTTTACCCCTTTTTTCTACATAATTCCTCTGATAAAGAATTTCAATTATTGGTGCATATGTTGAAGGTCTCCCGATGCCAAGTTTCTCCAGAGTTTTAATTAGTTCAGCCTCCGTATACCTTTCAGGCGGATTCGTCTCCTTCTCTAAAATATTTACATCCTTTATTTTTAATATTTCACCTTTCTTAAGTTCAGGAATATATATTTCTTCAAAATCTTTACCTATTATCTTCATAAATCCATCAAAAACTAACTTTTTACCCCTTATTTCACCCTCAATTTCACCATTTATAAACTTTACTTTTTTGTCTTCAACTTTTGCATTTTCAGAAAAAGAAGAAAGGGTTCTTAAATATATAATTTCATAAAGTTTAAGTTCATCCTCCTCTAAGTGATTTAAAAGGTCCTGAGGTTTTAAATTTAACTTTGTTGGTCTTATTCCCTCATGTGCTCCCTGGATTTTTCCCTTTTCTTTAAACAACCTTTCCTCTCTTCTAACATATTCCTCGCCGAATATTTCTTTTATCTTTCTTTTAATTTCAGGTATCACTTTTTCACTTATTCTAACCGAATCAGTCCTATGATATGTTATAAGACCAATTCTCCCCTCTGGAGTTTCAAGTCCTTCAAATAATCTCTGTGCTAATTGCATTGTTTTACCTGGTGAAAAGGAAAGAACCTTGGAGGCGGTTTCCTGCAAAGTACTTGTTTTAAAAGGTTCAGGGGGAATTATTTCTCTGATTTTACTTTCTACATCCTCTACCTTTATAAGAGAATTAAAAACTTTATTTTTTATTTCTTCTGCAAGTTCTCTTTCCTTTATTTTACTTACATCATCCCCCTTATATTTTTTAATCTCTCCTTTAAACTCTTTACCATCCTTTAAAAAGATAACTTCAACTTTAAAATATTTTTCAGGAACAAATTTTTCTATCTCTCTTTCTTTTTCTACTAATAATCTTAAAGCAACAGTTTGAACTCTTCCAGCAGATAACCCCCTTTTTATCAATTTCCACAGAAGAGGTGAAACCTTGTATCCAACAATTCTATCAAGTATTCTTCTTGAAAATTGTGATTCCACTTTATTCATATCAATTTCAATGGGATTATTTACTCCCTTTTTCACTTCCTCCTCTGTTATTTCATAAAAAAGGACCCTCTTGGCATCGTTTCTTTTAATTATCTCCTTTATATGAAAGGCAATTGCTTCTCCCTCTCTATCAGGGTCACAACCCAATAAAACCCTTTCTGCATCTTTTGTTTCTTTTTTTAACTCCTCTAAAATTTTTTTCTTATTTTTTATTATTTCAAACTCAGGTTCAAAATCCCTTTTTATATCAACACCAAATTTATTTTCAGGTAAATCCTTAACATGACCCCTTGATGCAAGAACTTTAAATTCACCTTTTAAATATTTTTCAATTGTTTTTGCTTTTGATGGAGATTCCACTATAAGAACATTTTTCTTTTTCATTTTGTTTTTAAAAGGAAAAATATCGTTAAGATAAGTAAAATTATACCATTTAAAAATATAATTTTAGCAGGATAAATCCATTCTGCAAGAATTCCAAAGATATAAGATAAAATGAGAAATATACCGTTTATAATTAACTCCTTACTTGCAAATATTCTTCCCCTCAATTCTGATGGAACATTTTCATGCAAAAGGGTATCCTGAGAAATCATAACAGGTGAAAGCAAAAGACCACCTAAAAATGAGAAAAATCCTATATAGGCAAACTTTTTTAGAAAGGGAAATATTATAAGTAATGCCGAAATTATAAGAAAAGAATATATAATAACACTTTTTCTGTCCCATTTATCACCAAGAAAACCCAGTATAAAAGCACCTGAAGCCATACCAAAGGCTGTTAAAGCACCAAGTTTTCCAACTCCGGTTGTTCCGTATCCGAGAAACTGCTGAACCAGAATAACAATCAAAACATATACATTTGTACCAACAAAGACAAGAAATAAAATGGAAAAAAGAACAAAGGATACATTCTTATCCCTTTTTATCAGTGAGAGGGCGTCTTTTAAATCAGAAATAGTTTTCTGAAAATAATTTTTTTCCTCCTCAATTATTAATTTAGCAAGTTCTTCCCTTTTATTAGTTCTGTGATCAGGAATAAAAATAAAAATTAAAAAAAATCCTGAAATGAAAAAAGTGATTCCATCAAGATAAAAACCCGCCTGCCAGCCCTCAATACCAAAATTTCTCCATATTTCCCAGTCTACAATAAGCCCTCCCAAAAAAAGTCCTAATACTGTTGCAAGCCTACCTGTCAGAGTTGCAATTGAATTGGCTGCTAAAATTTCATTACTTGACTTTAAAAGCCCTGGAATTATTGCCATTTTTGTTGCATTATAAAGAACCCCAATAAGAAAAACAAAAAAAACTATAAAATACATGGGAAATATATGTCTGAAGGATAGAACAAGAAATGGAATCATAAAGACAAGAAAAGCCCTTGCAATATCACCAAAAACAAGTATTTTTTTTCTATTCATTCTATCAGCAATTATACCTGCAATTGGGCCAAAAATAACACCTGGAATGGTGAAAAAGAAAGCAAGGTGTGAGAAGGCAACAGAATGTCCATATGCGTAAGCTCTTACAAGAGCTATTAAAGCCATATGATCAAGTTTATCTCCAATAAGGGAAATTGTTTGTGCAAGAGAAAAGAATAGAAAATTCCTGTTTTTAAAAACTTTTGCTATACCTTTATTTTTCAATTTTAACCTTCTCTTTAATTTCAAAATAATAGGATTCAACTTGAGAAGCAATTTTATACCAGGAAAATTTTTCTACAACCTTTTTTCTACCCACATTTCCCATACTCACTCTTAAATCCTCATTTTTCAAAAGATAAATTAATTTTTCAGCAATATCATCTGGATTCTTTGGTTCAACAAGAAAACCTTCCTTTCCATCCTCCACAACAAACCTATATCCCTCTATGTTGGATGCCACAACAGGTATAGATGAAGCCATAGCCTCAAGAAGAACAATTCCAAGAGATTCATATCCTATAGCAGGAGAACAGAAAATATGTGCATCAGCATAAATTTTAGGTAAATCATTAAAGGAAACTCTCCCAAGAAATGTAACATTATCTTTCAATTCAAACTTTGCTTTTTCTTTTTCAATTCTCAAAAGAGGACCTGTTCCAACTGCCACAAGATGAGCACCTTTTACTTCTTTTAATACCTTTTTAAAAGCCTTTCTTAAATATTTAAAACCCTTCCTCTGTTCAAATCTCCCCACAAATAGAACAATTTTTTTATTCTTTGGTAAAAAACTTTCTCCCTTTTTTGAAGGACTGAATCTTTCGGTATCAACTCCATTCGGTATAATCCTGTATTCACCACCAAAATGCCTTTTTATTGAGTCCCTTGCGGCTGGAGAAACAGCAATTTTTCCGTGAATTTTTTCAAAGATTTTAATTAAATGTCTTTTAAATATTTCGTAAAGTTTTGAAGGGTCATGGGCAGCATGAAAGGTAGAAAAGTTTAAAGTGTTAGAATACTTTAAAACATAATAGGGCATAAAGGGAGCAAGGGGACCATGAGTATGAATAATATCAAAGTTAAATTTTTCAATTATTTCCTTTATTTTTTTTCCACCTCTTGCAGAAAAAGTAACCCTACCGACTGATTTATTGAAAAAAAAGGGGATTGATCTTCCTATTCTTATAACATTTTCCTCATCCTTATAATCAGGATAATCTTCCTTATTATAGCCACATGTTAAGACATAAACTTCATGCCCTTTTTTTTGTAGCTCTTTTTTTAAATGGAAAATATGTTCTGAAATACCACCAACATAGGGATAGTAAAAATCAGAAGCAAAAAGAATTTTAAAATTTTTCATTTATTTTTTTCTTTAAATTTCTTAATTCCCTCTAAAAAAATATTTAAGGCAATTTCCAGTTTATCTGAATTTAAAACAAAAGCTATCCTAACCTCCTCTTCTCCCTTTCCCTCTGTAACATAAAATCCATTTCCAGGTGCCACCATAACAGTTTTTTTATTTATTTCAAAATTACTTAATAGAAATTCCGTATATTTTTCACTGTTAATATCTTTTAAATCAACCATTGTGTAGAAGGCACCATGAGGTTCAAAGGAAAAAACATCTTCTGAACTTGATAGTATTTTCATCCCAAGTTTTATTCTTTTTTCATATTCCCTTTTTGATTCTTCTATGAATTTATCCTCTTTATTAATAACTTCTGCACAGGCATACTGTTCAACGAGGGGAGGAGAAAGTCTTGCCTGCATAAGTTTTAAAATATTTTCTCTTAACTTTTTATTCCTTGTAACAAGAGCACCAATTCTTGCACCACAGAGAGAATATCTTTTTGATACAGAATCAGCAACAATTGCTAAATCGTAAATATCCTCAAATTCAAGAATTGAGCAATGTTTATAATCTCCATATACAAATTCCCTGTATACTTCATCAGCTATTATAAATAGGCTATATTTCTTTGCCAATCTGATTAAAATCTCAATTTCCTCCTTAGAGTAAACTTTTCCTGTTGGATTGTTAGGATTTGCATAAACAATTGCCCTTGTTTTTTTATTAATATATTTTTCTATTTCCTTTTCAGAGGGCAAAAGAAAATTATTCCTGATTGAAGTTGAAATCGGGACAAGTTTTACACCGGCAATTTTAGCAAAAGTGTTGTAATTTGTGTAAAAGGGCTCAAATACAATTATCTCCTCTCCCTCATCAGCAGTACTGAAAAAAGAAAAAATAAGCGCCTCACTCCCTGCTATTGTTACAAGCACATCCTCAGGTTCAATTTTATACCCCTTTCTTAAATAATATCTGTACCAGGCATCCTTAAGCTCAGGAATCCCATCAGATGGACCGTATCCAATTATTTCTTTATTAAATTCTCTTATTACTTTCAAAAAAGTTTCAGGTGGTTTAACATCAGGTTCTCCAATATTAAGATGAAAAACCTCTATACCTTTCTTTTTGGCTTCATTGGCAAAGGTATAGAATTTCCTTATAGGAGAATATTGAGCTTCTTGTAATCTTTTTGATATTTTCATTTTTCAAAATTTTATTTAAAAATGGGATTTGAACCATATTTATTTTTTAAAATGTTTTTTAAGTGATTCAGCCCTATTTTCAGGACCCTGCTCTTTATCCCTCCTTTCATCCATTTTTATCACTGTGGAAATCCTCAATACTCCCTTCATATTTATGATTATACTTTTTAAAGATTTTAAAAGTAAATTATTTTTTCTCCTCTTTTCCTTTCTCTTCTTGTAAGGGGAGGGGTGAGCTTTCTTCTTTTGCTTCCTCTGAAAATAGAGGCAAAATATTAGAAATACCCGGTCTTTCAATAACCCTGGACCTTGTCTCAGGTGAACCCGATTTTGAAACAATTGCTATTAAAATGGCAAGGACTCCGATTAAAGCCGCAATTCCCCAGGTTAATTTTTGAAAAAAAGTTGGAGCACCTCTCACACCAAGAAAGTCCTGCGCACCTCCTCCAAAAAAGGACCCAAGCCCCTTTCCCCTTGGCTGCTGAACAAGGATAACTGCAATCATAATTAATACTAAAAAAACATGTAAAAAAATTAATAATCCTATCATAATGTATAATTTAAAGCAATTTTTACAAGTTTTGCAAATAAATCTCCTTTCAAAGAAGTTCCTCCTACAAGACCACCTGAAATTTCCTCCTTAGAAATGAGAGGTTCAAAATTATCAGGGGTTATACTTCCTCCGTATAGTACTGGGATTCTAATTCCGTAATTCTTTTTAAGAAGTTCAATTATAAATCTGTGAGCTAAAAGTGCCTCTTCAGGGGTCGCAACCCTTCCAGTTCCTATTGCCCATACAGGTTCATAGGCTATTATTACTTTTTCTATTTCATCTTTTTGAAGCAGCTTAAAACCTTCTCTTATTTGTCTTTCAAGAACTTTTTCTACTTCCCCCTTTTCTCTTTCTTCAAGGGTCTCACCAATACAGAAAACAGGTTTAAAACCAGATTCAATTCCCTTTTTTAATTTTTTTGCAAGTAACTCGTCATCCTCTTTAAAAATTTTTCTCCTCTCTGAATGACCTATTATTACTCTTTTTATTTTTAAATCCTTAAGATGTAAGGGGGAAATTTCCCCTGTAAAAGCACCCTTTTCTTCAAAATACATATTTTGGGCGCCAAGTTCAACATTAATTTTTGATAAAATCCTTCTTGCATAACTTATATGAGTAAAAGGGACAAAAACTGCTATTTCAATTCTTTCATTTCTATTTTTATACTCCTTCAAAAAATCATCTCTCCACTTTTTAATATCTTCCTTTAACATATTCATCTTCCAATTTCCAAATATAAATTTTTTCATAAAATCCTCCTTTCTTTTAAAATTGTTTTTATAGGTTCAAAAGTTTTTCTATGTAAAGGGGAAATTCCCTTTTTCCTTATCATTTCCACATGAAAATCAGTATAGTATCCTTTATTTATATCAAATCTATAATCAGGATAAACCTCATGCATTGCCTCCATCCACATATCCCTTGTTACCTTTGCTATTATACTCGCTCCTGCTATTACATCAACTCTTCTATCACCTTTTATAACCACAACCTGTCTCTTTTTCAAAGACTTTATTTTAAATCCATCAACAAGAATAAGGTCAGGATTTATTCTTAAATTTCTTATTGCTCTCTTCATTGCAAGATAATTTGCCTCCTGAATACCAATTCTATCAATCTCTTCAGGGAAAACAAAGCTTAAACCAAATTTAATATTTTTTTCTAAAAGTCTATTTAAAAATTCCCTCCTTTTATCTGGAGTAAGCATTTTTGAATCCCTGACAAAAGAAATATTTTCTCCTTCTGGAACATATAAGGCACAGGCAACAATTGGACCTGCAAGGGGACCTCTACCCGCCTCATCTACTCCAGCTGGTCTTTTTGCTTTGACATTAATATATTCTAAAAACCTGTAAACACTCTCCAAATTACTTTAGCTCCTTAATCCTTGCTTTTTTACCTTTTTTCTCCCTTATCCAGAAAATTTTTGCTTTTCTTACCTTACCCTTTCTAACAACTTCTATTTTTTCAATAAAAGGAGAATGAACAGGGAATGTCCTTTCAACACCAATTCCCTGTGTAACCCTTCTAACAGTAAAAGTTTCCGATAAACCACTCCCCCTTCTTCCAAGAACAAGCCCTTCAAAGGGCTGAGTCCTTGTCTTTTCAACCAGTTTTTTTGTCTTTGGATCTTCTTTTAATTCAGTAATTTTAACATGAACCCTGACAGTATCACCTGCCCTGAAATCAGGAATATCTTTTTTCATAAATTTTTCTTCAACTTTTTTGATAAGAGTTTCCATTTCTTAAAAAAATTTTAAAAGGAGAATTGAACTCCTCTTTGTAAACTTTTGGTGATTTTAATTATACCTTTTCCTTTAATTCCTTTTCAATCTCTTTCAGGAGAATTTTATCCTCTCTTTTTAAATTTGCTTTATCAATAAGCTCCTTCCTTTTTAAGAGTGTTTCTCTAAGAGCTTCTTTTTTTAAATATCTTCTTATTTCCTCATGATTTCCTGAAACTAAAACTTCTGGAACTTTTTTCCCTTCAAATTCTCTTGGTTTTGTATAAACAGGGTAGCCAAGGATTCCTTTTTCAAAAGAATCTTCTTCTCTTGAATTTTTATCACCGATTGAGCCGGGTAAAAGTCTTGAAATTGCATCAATGAGTACATATGCTGCTGGTTCTCCACCTGATATAACATAATCACCTATGGAAATTTCGTCATCTATATAATCTCTTATTCTTTCATCAATTCCCTTATATCTTCCACATATAATTGTTATACTTTCTTTTTTTGATAAATCATGAACTATTTTCTGATTCAGAACCCTTCCTCTTGGGTCCAGAAGAATTTTATAACTATCTTCCTTTATGCTCCTTAAAGCCTTAACCACCACATCGATTCTTATAACCATTCCGCCTCCGCCACCATAGGGTCTATCATCCACTTCTTTCGGTCCCTCTGCAAATTTTCTTAAATCTATTTCTTTTATTTTTAATGAACCTGATAAAATGGCTCTTTTTATTGGTCCAAATTCCTTTATTTTCTCAAAAAAATCAGGAAAAAGTGTGATTGAGTATATATTCATTCTTCTTTGAGTAGTTTTTCTGCATCAACCTTTAATAGTTTATTTTTCTTATCAATATCCTTAACATACTCTTTTACCCAGGGTAAAACAATCTCTTTACCCTCTTCTGATTTAATATAAATTCTTTTAAGAAATTCTGTTTTTTCGACAAAATCAATTTTACCTAAATATCCACTTTTAATATCAAAAACAGCGTAACCTGTTATATCTTCTTTATCCTTATTTATTCTTCTTTTAACATAAAAAAGTGTGCCCTTCAAAGAATCTGCTTTTTCTTTTGAATCAATAGAACTTAAAGTTATGATATAAGATTTTCCCCCGCGTCTTTCAAAATCTTTTAAAACACAGAATCTTTCCTCACCTTTGTAATAAAAAAATAACCTTTTACCCTTCTGTAAAATTCCTTCATCATCTACAAGGAGTTTTGCTAATAACTTTCCATTCTTTCCATAACTCTTCTGAACTTTCAAAATAAAAAAATTTTGCACTCAAATTAAAAACTACCACCTGAACCAGGTTCTATAATATCAAGAAGTGCCCTTTTACCCTTTTTAGCACCAACAGCACTTACAAGGGTCCTTAATGCCTGGGCAGTTCTACCACCCTTTCCAATTATTTTTCCAACATCTGTGGGTCTAACTCTGAGTTCGTATATAACCGCTCTTTCTCCGGAAACTTCCTTAACTTCTACGGAATTTGGTTCATCGACAAGATGTTTTACTATATATTCTATAAGGTCTTTGAGTTCAACCTGTTCTCCTTTCATTTTTTACCTCCACAGGTTTCACATTTAGAGGGACTTGAACCCACAAGTTTTTTTTCAGTTTGATGACGCGGGGGATTCTCTTTTTGCTCTTTTAACAAGGGAGATAACCCTTTCACTCAGTTTTGCACCCTTTAAAGTCCATTTATTAAGTTTTTCAAGGTCAATTTTAAATTCAGCATCTCTTCTTGGATCATAGTGTCCGAGTATATCAATTACCTTTCCCTCTCTTTTATTTTTTGCATCCATAACTACTATGCGGTATTTGGGCTCTTTATTTTTACCGAATCTTGCGAGTCTTATTTTTAACATTCTTTAAATATACAGGAAAAAATACAATTTTTTCAAGTCTAAATAAAATTTCTTTTCTATTTCCATTTCATCTTTAAAAATTTTCTTTTTTAATCCCTGTGATTGAGTAACCTGAATTTTAAATCCCTTTGCAATATTACCTTACTGGGCGCTCTTAGAAATTTCTTTAAAGGGAAAGGGGACTTGAACCCCTTTTATTCATTCAATATTTAAAACTTTTACAGTTTCAATATCCTCTCCCATTCTAACTTTTATAAAATAAGCACTCTTATTTATCTCATCAAGTTTTATCTCAAGACGATGAGCTCCCTTTTGAACATAACCATA
>CBFGJR010000221.1:0-5021 GCA_965649145.1 Caldifarciminota bacterium
CAAAAGAATTATATACATAGGGAGTATATTTTTTTAATTTAAAAATAAGTTCCTTTCTAACAATAATAGTTGGTTTGTAATATTTTATGATTTTTTCAAATAAGGGATTTAACTCAAAGGTGGAATTTAGGTCAGTTAAAAAAAAGAAATTTTTAATCTGGTTTTCTGTTTCAACAAAAAAGATTTTTTCAGTCAAAATTTTCTTAATTTACTCCTTCCTTAAAAAGGGTTTTACAAGTTCAAGAGGTATTGGAAGCACGATGGTGGATGCTTTTTCTGTGGCTATCTCTGCGAGTGTCTGTAAGAATCTAAGTTGGATTGCGACAGGACTTTCTTCTATTTTCTTTGCCGCATCTATTAACCTCTGGGCAGCCTGATACTCTCCTTCCGCAGATATAATTTTGGCTCTTCTCTCTCTTTCTGCTTCAGCCTGTCGTGCCATTGCTCTCTGCATTTCCTGAGGTAAATCTATATGTTTTACTTCTACCATTGAAACTTTTATTCCCCAGGGATCTGTATGTTCATCAATTATCTGTTGAAGTCTTAAATTTATCTTTTCTCTTTCAGCAAGAAGTTCATCCAGTTCTGCCTGTCCACAAACACTTCTCAAGGTTGTCTGGGCTAACTGACTTGTAGCGTATAGATAATCTTCAACTTCTATTATTGCTTTTGCAGGCTCAACTACCCTGAAATAAACAACAGCATTTACTTTAACAGATACATTGTCCTTTGTTATTATATCCTGAGGAGGAACATCCATGGTAATCGTTCTTAAGGAAACTTTTACCATTTTATCAATTACAGGAATAAGAATAATAAGTCCTGGACCTTTAACAGAATGAAATTTCCCGAGTCTGAAAATAACTCCTCTTTCATATTCCCTTAAAATTCTTATCATTGAGGCAAGAAGAAAAATAAATAAAACAAGAATATAAATGTAAATCATGACTTTCCTTTAATTTTTTAAAAAGGGGATAGAACCCATTTAAAATTTATTTTTTTATTCTTTTTTTAATGGTTTAACTATAAGTTTAAGTCCATCAAATCCTGTAACAATTATCTCATCATCTTTTAAAATATCCTCTTCTGCTATTGCTTTCCAGATTTCACCGTGAATAAATACAAGTCCTTCTTTTCCCTTTTTTATATTGCTTTTAGCTTTACCCTTTTCACCTATCATACCTTCTTTTCCTGTAACTGCTTTTTTTCTTTGAGCCTGGACAGCTTTAAGAACAACAAAGAAGAAAAAGAGGATTGTGCTTATAGTTACAGTAACTATCGCCATTTTTGAAATTTTGAGGAAAGGAACATCAGTTTGAAAAAGTAAAAGAGAGCCAAGTAACAAGGATAAAACTCCTCCTGCTCCTAAAATTCCGTGGGATTGAACCTTTATTTCCAGTAAAAATAAAATCATTGAAAGAAGAATTAAAAGAATACCTGCGTAGTTAACAGGTAAGGTTTGGAAAGAATAAAAGGCTAAAATGAGACATATTGCACCTATGACACCGGGAAAAATTGCACCAGGATGGGTTATTTCAAAGAATAGTCCGTAAAAACCGAGTATTAAGAGGATATAAGCAACTGTTGGATTACTGATTATCATTAAAATTTTTTCCCTTAATCCCATATCAACTTTTTTAATTTCTTTATCTCTTAATTCTATTTTCTTTTTTAAACCCCCGATTTCAACTTCAAAACCTTCAATTTTTTTAATCAGAGAATCAATTGATTCTGCAACAATATCAATTACCTTTTTATTAAGTGCTTCTTCTGCCGTTATGGATGCTGATTTTTTAACCATATTTTCAAGAATTTCTATATTTCTATTTCTCTTTGAACCGATACTTTTAATATATGAAACAGCATCGTTTACAACTTTTTTTACCATTATAGAATCCATCTGACCCTGGATTGCCACAGGATGGGCAGCTCCTATATTTGTTCCAGGGGACATTGCAGCAATATGAGCAGCTATTGTAATAAAGGCTCCGGCAGAGGCAGCTCTTGCACCCGGAGGAAAAACATACACACATACAGGAACTTGACTTTCAAAAATTTTTTTTATTATTATCCTCATTGATTCATCAAGACCTCCAGGGGTATCAAGTTGCAGGATGTAAATATCCGCTTCTTCTTTTTCTGCTTTTTCTATGCTCTTGACAACAAATTCAGCACCTGGTGGATTTATAATTCCTTCATACTTTGAAAGGTAAATTAAGGAAAAAATTAAAAAACTAAACATTGGCATATCTTTCCCACTTCACATTTTCCCTTATTTTGTTAATAATATCCTCTACTTTTATGTTCTCTGCCTCAGCATAAAAGTTTAAAATTATCCTGTGCCTTAAAACAGGTTCAAGTAGATAATTTATATCTTCTATTTCAACAGAGGAGACCCCCTTTAAAATTGCTCTTGCTTTTGCACCAATAATTAGAAACTGTGATGCCCTTGGACCTGCACCGTATCTGACATATCTTTTTACAAAATCAATTCCACTTGTTTCAGGTCTTGTTTCTCTAACGAGTTTAACTGCATATCTCAGTATAAAATCAGGAACAGGAATTTTTTTAGTCATGTTCTGAATTTCAATTATCTCTTTTTTTGTTAGTATCTTTTCATATTTTATCTCTTCTTTTTCAACAAGTTTTGCTATTTTTATTTCCTCTTCTTCAGAGGGGTAATTTATTCTTATTTCAAGCATAAATCTGTCAAGTTGTGCTTCAGGGAGAGGATAAGTTCCTTCCTGTTCTATTGGATTCTGTGTGGCAAGAACAAAAAAGGGTTCATCCAGTTTATAGGTTGTTCCTGCAACTGTTACTCTTTTTTCCTGCATTGCTTCAAGAAGAGCTGATTGAGTTTTGGGTGGTGTTCTATTTATCTCATCTGCAAGGAGACAGTTAGTAAATATTGGTCCCCTTATAAATTTAAATTCTCTACCCTTTGTTTCAGGATTTTCATATATCATCTCTGTCCCTGTAATATCGGAGGGCATAAGGTCAGGAGTAAATTGGATTCTTTTAAAGTCAAGGTCAAGGAGTGAGGCGAGATTTTTAACAATCATCGTTTTTGCAAGCCCTGGAACCCCAACAATAAGTGCATGACCCCTTGAAATTAAAGTTATTAAAATTTTATCTATCACCTCCTCCTGGCCAATTATACTCCTTGAAAGTTCCCTTTTTACATTAATAAATTTTTCCTTTATTTCAAGAATCTCTTTCATTTATCTATTATAAGTAAATTATATATCAAGAATAAATCTTGTCTCGTAAAAATTATCTTTTTTTTCAAGATAATAGTCGTGATATGTAACTGCCTTTACATCCTTTTTTAATTTATGTTTTTTATTATCAAATTTTTCTCCCTTCAGTTCAAGTAATATTATATATCCTTTAATATTAACTTTTACATCCTTCCATATAAAACTTTCTGTTTCAAAAAAATATAAAAGTTCTCTTAAAACATCAACAACAATAAAATATTCATCCTCAATTTTTATTTCAATATTTTTTTTGTTTTTAATTTCAACTGTTTCTATATCAACAAGGACATTTGAAAGTATAAGGGTAATTTTTTTAATTAAAGATTCCATATCTCTTGCTTTTACTATAAAACCTATATCAGCAGTATGTTCTATTTCTCTAATTTCTTCTTCCATTCCTGTAATAAAAGTTTTGCTGAACTTTTAACACTCACATTTGGATCATTTGTTAATTTCTCAATAACTTCTATCCATTCAGGTAAAGGTTCAAAATTTTTTAAACCTCTTATTAAAAGCATTTTTATCTCAGGAGGTTTTGATTTTTTAGGTGAAAGAGGACCTTCTGGTTTTAATGCCTCAATAAAAGCATTCGCCACATCAAAATTTTCCCGGAAGTTTGAAAGTGATGTTATTGCTTCTCTTGTGAGAGTGGGGTCGGGTTCTGGTTGCAATTTACCTCTTTTTTCTATAAATTTGATAAGTATTTTTGCTAAGGGTTCTAAATTATATTTTCCTATAAGTCTTATGAGTTCTCTTTTAATTTCATCATTTACCTTTTCCATAAGATTTTCTACTATTTTAATCCCTTCCTCCTTATCTTTAATTATAATCGCCTCTATCACCTTTAACTTTATTGAATCTGATTTATATTCCAGAAATCTTTTGAGAATATTTATGTCAATTTTAATATTTTCATTAATAATTGTATCAAAGAATATTTCTAATGCTTTAAGTGGCACTTCCTTTTTTAATTCCTGATATAAAAATTCTTCAGAACTTTTGATTTTTTCCTTAAACATTTCTCTCACAAGGTCAGATAGAAGACTTTCTTTTTCAACTTTTTCAAGTAAATAAGGGATGGAGATTTCTTCCATAATTCTGAAAATAACTCTAATTCTTATTAAATCCTCTTTTAGCCCTCTTTTTTTCAAACTTATATATTTATCGCACAAATTTTTTAAAAGCCTTTCTTGTATTTCAGAAAAATTAGATTTAGTAACAATTTCAGCAAAATCCTGAACTTCTTCAAACTCTCCCTTAAAAATTTTTTCCTCAATTTTGTTTATAAATACTTTTAAATAATTTTTAATAATTTCCTCTTCCTTTTCTTTTTTTATGTATTTTGTTACTTCATTTAAAATATAATCGCTGTCATATTCTAAATATTTTTCAATAATTTCAAGTGTTTTCCTTTTTAAAAGAAGACTCGGGTCAGAGAGGTTCTCTATTATTTTTTTTAAAACCTCCCTTTTTTCCTCTGTGCTTAAACTTTCAAAAACTTCTTTTAAAATTTTTTGTGTCTCTTCTTTTAATAAATCTTCTTTATGGTAACTTAATATTTTTCTTTTTTCTTCACTTAACAATTTTTCCTTTTCAGGAACATACTTTATAATCTTTCTTATCTTTATAGCCTCCTCAACTTTGCCCATTTTTTCTGCATTTATTAGTTCCTTTTCAAGTGTTTCCCTAACTTTGAGAGCTTCTTTTGTTTCAAGCTTTGAAAATTCTTTTAAAATTTTTTCATCTTCAGGTAGTTCAGAA
>CBFGJR010000221.1:5031-9664 GCA_965649145.1 Caldifarciminota bacterium
AAATCCTCACTTTTAAGTTCTTTTATTAAATCTTTCAATTTATAAATCCAATCCTTTTCATCTGGGAAATTCTTTATCAAATTTAAAACTTCCTTTATCTTGTTATCTACATCCTGTGGTATTTTCTTAATTGCTTCAAGTTCTTCTCCTAAGGCTATGTAAACTTTTTGATTTATAAATATGTTTTTGAGTTCTCCAATTTCTTCAAGATTTTCTACACCTCCTTTTTCTTTTACCTCAGATGGTCTTTTTGATAATATCTGAAATAAAGTTTTGAGTTCCTTTTCATTAACCTCATAAACAAAGGATATGGATTGAATCTCATATTCATTTAAGATTTCAACTATTTTCTGGGCTGCAAGAAGTCTCTGATTTGGGAATAGAACACCATCAACAATTAAATTTCCTTCATGGTTTGAAATTGTAAAAGATTTTCTTATCTTTAAAAGATTGTTTAAATTATTTTTAAGTCTTAAAATGTTATCAAAAACAATTTTTGAATTTTCAGGGTAAATTCTATAGGATTCAAGGGCACCGAAAAGGGAAATTATGTTTTCTGTAATGATTGGGAAATCCTTTGAAGTAGGGGGAGGTGCTGAGGGTATTTCTTTTATTTTTAAGGTTTTTCTTCTTTCAAGGAGTTTTTTAATGTCTTCCCTTTCTTCAAGTTTCTTAGCAAGTTGGGTTAATCTGAGCGACGCCTCCATTGCCTCTTTTGTTTCTCCTGCAAGTTTTGAATGGAAGGCTAAGGTTCCAATCAGCACCTCTTCGGGAATATCCTTTATTTTTTCAAATATTTCGGTAACCCTTTTGTGCATCTTTCTTTTTGAATCATCTGACAGTTTTTCGTATATAAACAGTCGGAAATTCTCATTTAAAAAGGAATAGGAATCCCTGCCAGAAGGTTCAAGAATATGAAGATTTACTGCCTTATCTGCGAGATCTATGAATCTTCCGGGATTTATTCCTATGTACTTTGAAGCCACATTTATTTTAAAAGATTTTCCTAAAACAGAAAGAGACACTATAAAATTTCTTAATTCTCTATCAAGGGACTTTATTTTTTCATAATAAATTTCTGTTATACTTTCAGGTTTTTTTTGAGGCAATTCACTTAGTATGAATCCTGAGTCTTTTACCAAAATAATATCATTAAGAATTGAATACCTTATGCATTCTTCAATTCCATAAGGAACCCCCTTTGATATTTTAAATACCCACTCAACAAAATCTTCTTTAAGCTCCATTTCAGGAATTATTTTTATTATGTATTCTTTTAAAACTTCTTTTGTTAAAGGAATTAATTCAATTTCTATATTTTCCCATTCCACAGAATCTGTCCCTGCTGAGATAATTGATGGAAATTCCTGTGATATTACTTTAAAAAGTTCCTTTGAATACTTATCAATATAATCAACATCATCAAATATAATAAATTCAATTTCTCCTTTTTCAATTTTCTCTTTTATTATAAAGGGAACATCCTCAAATCTCTTACCGAAATATTCACATAGGGAGGAGAAAGGAACATCTTTAAGGTCAAATTTAAATGTGATATTTAAGAATTTTTTGCCTTCTTTAATTAGTTCATTGATAAAAAAGGAAATTAACCTGGTTTTCCCAATTCCATGGATACCTTTTAAATGAATAGGTTTTTCTTTTTTCTTTATAAATTCCCTTAGCACTTCAATTTCTTTTTCTCTATCAACAATCTCAAAAGGAGTTCCTTTTTCTTTAAGGAATTTTTCTTTTTTTATTTCTTCTTCTACTTCTGAATAAAATCTATATTGAAACTTTCCCCTCTTTTTTCCATAATAAAGTGCTGAATCTGATTTTTCAAATAATTCTTGAATGGAAAATCCATCTTCGGGAAAAGTTGATATTCCCATACTTACTCCTAAATTAACTTTTTCTAAGGTTGGGTCTATTTCATGTGGATAATTTCTAATTGTTTCCAAAAGTTTCTTGCATTTTTCTTCTATAATATTCTTATCTTTTATGTTTGTTATGATTATAAACTCATCACCAGCATATCTCAAAAGTTCGTTACCCTTTTCTTCAAAAACAGAATACAAACATTTTGATACCCCTTTAAGAACTTCGTCCCCTTTTAAGTGTCCAAATTTATCATTTATTTCCTTAAAGTTGTCAAGGTCAAATATAATAAAAGTTCCTTCTTTCCAATTTTTTAAAAGTTCTTCTCCCCTCTCAAGAAGAAATCTACGGTTTTTTAATCCGGTTAGTTCATCTAAATAAATTTCAAAATTCATTTTTTTTACCTTATAATTAATTTTAAAGTTTTTCTTTTATAAATTCAAAGGTTCAATCCCTTAAATCAAAAATTCTTTTAAAAATGATCCAAAAACTTTTAAATACAGAAATAGAACTATTTTTAAATTCACTCACAAAAGAAGAACTTGAAACTCTAAAAGAAAATCACCTTGCCCCCAATTATAAACCTTTTCCTGTATGGATAAAGAAAGGTTCTGGTTCAAGGGTCTATGATATTGATGGAAAGGAATATCTTGATTTTATAGGTTGTTATTCAGCCCTTTCCCATGGTCATCTTAACAGGAGAATAATTGAAAGAGCAAAAAAACAGATGGAGAAATTAACTTTGACAGGTAGGCATGTGATATATCCTGAACTTGTTTTATTTGCTAAGGTTCTTGCTGAATATTCGGGAATGGAAATGGTTTTGCCTATGAATACCGGCGCTGAGGCTGTTGAAACTGCAATTAAAGCAGCAAGGAGATGGGGTTATAGAGTTAAGAAAGTTGCAAAAGATAAGGCTGAAATAATAGTGATGGATAGAAATTTTCATGGAAGGACAATAACAATTATAAGTTTTTCAACAAATGAGGAATATAAAGATGGCTTTGGTCCTTTTACACCAGGTTTTAAAATTGTTAAATTTGGTGATTTAAAGGAATTAAAAAAGAGAATTACAAAGAATACAGTTGCTATTTTATTTGAACCTATTCAGGCTGAAGGGGGTGTATACCTGCCCTATGATGGTTTTTTAAAAGATGTGCGGAAATTGTGTGATGAGGAAAATATACTTATGATTCTTGATGAGATTCAAACCGGTATGGGAAGAACCGGTAAGCCCTTTGCCTATATGTGGGAAGATATAAAACCTGATTTGATAACAGTTGGGAAGGCGATAGGAGGAGGGATTATGCCGGTTTCAGCAGTAGCAGGGAAAAAAGAGGTTCTTTCCCTTATGGAACCCGGTTCTCATGGAAGCACTTTCGGAGGAAATCCTCTTGCCTGTGTAATTGGAATTGAATCAATACTTGAAATGGAAAGGGAGAAACTCTCTGATAAAGCAAGGGAAAAAGGAGAATATTTAATGAGAAAGTTAAAGGAAATTAATTCTAAAAAAGTAAAGGAAATAAGAGGAAAGGGTCTTTTAATAGGTGTTGAAGTAAATGAAGAATATGGAACAGGTAAAAAATTGGCTGAAATACTTTTGAAACATGGAATAATAACAAAAGAGACTCATCTAATGACTGTTAGAATAACACCTCCCCTTACGATAACTTATGAAGAAATTGATGAAGGTATTGAGAGAATTAAAAAGGGTCTTGAAGAACTTTAAAAATTTTTAAAGGGATTTTCATCTTCCTCTTCTTCATTAAAAATTACCCCTTTTCTTTGAGCATAAAGTTTGGATAAAAGAAAAAGAGAAAAAGGGATAAGTATTCCCGAAATTAAAAAGAAAATATAAGGGTTAAAAGTGAAACTTTCTGAGGGAGTATATCTAATGATATTGAAAATAATAAGGGAGGCAGAAAACCATATCGTTATGAAGTTTACCATAGGATTAATTGATTCTGCGAAACCAAAACCGCGCATCCTTTTTTTAGTAAAGGGCCAGAAAAAATTTACCCCCATATACCCTAACTGATCAAGAAATCCATGAGAAATAAATCCTATAAAAAAAATTAGGGAGTTTTGAATGTAAAAGGGACTTTTAATAAGATATAAAAAGAAACCGAGTAAAATGGAAAAAATGGTAGCAGGTAAAAACCCATGTGTCCATTCTCTGTGCCAGGGTATAAATACTATTTTTATTTTGTCATTTTCCGGTATAAAGGCAATTGATGGTCCTGAAAAAATATCAAGGGTTATTTCCCTGTATTTATATTCAAAGGGAATCTCAATCTCTTTTACTTTTTCTCTTCTTTCTTCCTGCTCTAAGGGAACAGGTATCTGTGATGTATTTACTTTTGGTCCATAATAGGCTGTTATTTTTTTATTTTCCTCATCGAGTATTATACCGTACCTTCTCCATAAATCAGGACCTATTAAAAGAGTATGTAGTTTAATTCTTACTTCCCTTTTTTCTTCCCATGCAGTTTTTAATGCTTTTTCGAAAATAGTGATTATTTCTTCAGGGTCTTTTCCTTCTGGATCAGGTTCAAATTCCATGTCCCATTTTTCAAGGAATCTATAAATTTTAAAATCAAGGAAATCAGGTAAATATCCACCTATACCTCCCCAGACAAGGTCAAGAGTTCCTTTTTCTGCTGCTGATTTTACAAGGTCTGGGAAAAGGGTAGATAGGGCAAGTCCAAATGTAAAATGGGTAATTCCTTTCATAAAATTTAATTATAATGTTTAAAAT
>CBFGJR010000222.1:0-4590 GCA_965649145.1 Caldifarciminota bacterium
ATGGAAATTATTTGTGGATAAGCGAATACAGCACAAATACGATTTACAAAGTTAACCCAGCAAATGGAAACATAATCGGGAAATACTCTTTACCTTATCCAGGTGGGGGAGTAAGGGCAATTTGTCTGGATAAAATTGGACAAAATAGTGGAACACTTATAAATGTTAGAATATTTTTAACGCAGAATAATTTTGATAGTGCCTATGTTTATGAATGGGATAGAGTAAGTTATTCACCAACAGGTAAAAAATTTAAATTAAATATGAATATAAGGGGAATTGAATTTGTTCCACAAAATGGAGATTATTGGATTGCACAGCCACGTTCATCAGAGAGGGGATATATTCACAGAGTAAGGGGGTTTAACTGTTATTCTGTTGAGGCAGAAGAAAATGAAAGAGAAAATAAAGATTTCTTAGCATTTAATGTTTATCAAAACATTTCGCATAAAAAAGTAAAAATCATTTTAAATTCACCATCAAGTAAAAATATAAGTCTTGAGGTAATGGATATAAGCGGAAGAAAGGTTAAAGATATTTATAAGGGAGAGGTTGGTTCAGGAACCAATGAATTTGAATTTGAAATTCAAAAATCGGGTGTTTATTTTATAGTTTTAAAATCTGAGAAGTATATGACATACAAATTCATAAAATTTTAAAAGGAGGAAAGAATGCTTAAAATTATTTTTATTTTGAATGTAATAAATTATAATTACAGAGGATGCGACTATGGATTTAAACCGGGTGAAGCATGGATTGCAGTTTTTGATAGTGTTTTTATAATGTATACAGAAGATGAGGGCTCAAACTGGACATATATTAACCCTGGTACATTATGGGGTTTTTTTGACATATTCTTTATAGATTCTTTAAAAGGATGGACTGGTGGGATAGGTGGAGAGATAAGACATACAGAGGATGGTGGATTAACATGGGTAAGGCAGAGATGGGGTGATGCAAAATGGGTTGCAAGAATTCAATTTATTGATTCATTACATGGATACGCTGCAGCAGGAGATTATATAGTATTTGTTACTTCAGATGGTGGTGCGACCTGGACAACGGTTTTCACCCAGTTTATGGGTGTAGACTTTTATGGAATTCATTTCATAAACGAACAAATAGGATTTATATGTTCAGGATTACCCACAGAAATTGGTGCCCCAGGTTATGTGGCAAAATCAATTGACGGAGGATTCACATGGGATACACTTTTAGAAGCAAATGGCTATGATTTTTTTGATTTATGGTTTTTTAATGAACAAAAGGGAATAGTTGTTGGTGGTAATGATTCAGATACAGTATCACCTATCATTTTTAAAACAGATAATGGAGGTGCTAACTGGACTCAAATAACACCACCTGGCTATTATTTAAGGGCGGTTCATTTTGTATCAGAAAATAAAGGATGGGCATGCGGAAGATTTGGAACTATAATAAAAACTGAAGATGGGGGAACCACCTGGACACTCCAAAATTCAGGCAATGCAGGAACACTCTTTGATATAGACTTTCTTGATTCACTCCATGGAGTCGCTTCAGGTGAAGATGCGATCTTCTTTACCCATGATGGTGGGAATACATGGATAAATGTAGGCATAAAAGAGAATAGTAAATTTAAAAAGAAGATTCATTTACCTTCATTTCCTTTTAAAGAAAATTTAAAGGACTTAAAAGGTAAAGTTTTGAATATATCAGGAAGAATAGAGGATTCAAAAAAGCTTAGAAAAGGAATTTATTTTATAAATTCAGAGGAACACAATGGTAAAATTATCATTTTAAAATGAAATTTCTTCTTTTTTTAAATTTTTTTTTAATTCCTTGTGAATACCATACTTTTAAAGAATTACAAGACTTTCTTGATTCAATAATCCCTATTTATAGAGATATTGCAAAAATAGAAATTTTGAATTATACAGAGGTTGATTCAAATCCGATAATTCTTGTTAAAATTTCTGATAATGTGAATGATGACGAGATTGAACCCCCTGTTTTATTTGTTGCACTTCATCATGCTGAGGAGCCCCTTGGTCTTGAAATATGTATTGAACTTATAAAAAAACTATTGAGTTCCTATGGAAATGATGAAAGTATTACAAAATTTGTTAATGAAAATGAGATATACATAGTTCCTGCTCTTAACCCTGATGGATATGGTGTTGTTACAGAGGGAATATGTGAGATATGGAGAAAAAATAAAAGGGATAATAATGAAAATGGAATTTTTGATTATAAATGTGTAAGGGAGGGAAGGGGTGATGGTGTTGATTTAAATAGGAACTATGATTATTTATGGGAAAATGCCGGCTCACCTTTTGATACAAGTGAATATTATAGAGGACCATATCCATTCTCAGAACCCGAGACACAGAGCATAAAAAACTTATGTGAAAGAGAAAACTTTGTTATAGCACTCTCCTACCATAGTGCAAGAACAGGAATGGGTGAAGTTATATATTATCCATGGAGAGATGGAATAAAACTATGTCCTGATTTTATATTTATAAAAGAAGTTGCAGAAAGCCTTGCATTGAATATAAAAAGTGATTTAATCGGCCAGCCTTATGTTCCAATAGTAACGTCAAGATGGAATGGGGGACTTTTTAGAAACTGGATATATACAAATTATGGAACATTTGGTATTCTAATTGAAGTTTCTGATACTACTATACCTCCTCCTCATAGGATTCCAAAAATTGTTGAATATAACTTACAGGGTGTTTATTATCTTTTAAGAAGAACTTCTTATAATATAATAAAAATAGTGGTAAAAGATTCAATTAGAGGAATTCCTCTTTGTGCCTCTTGTAGAATAACCGAAATTGATACACTTCCTGAAATAAAACATTTTTCAACAAAAGTAAATGGTGATATTTATAGAATATTAAAACCCGGTAATTATACACTTGAAATAGAAAAAGAAGGTTATAGAAAAAAAACTCTTAAATTTACTCTTGATGAAAAAGAATCAAAAGAAATATATGTTTACCTTCGTCCTTTTGCTTATGAGGTATTCCCTCAAAATGTTTATATATTCAAAAATGTAACAAAAGATAATATAATCCTTTTTTTCTGGATAAAGCAAAGTCCTGACAGTCCTGAATTTCATCTCTATGATAAAAATGGAAGAGAAGTTAAAAGAATAATTTTTAAAAATCTCTTACCCGGATTTTACAAAAAAGAGATAAATTTAAACTTGCAAAAGGGAATATACTTTTCTATTTTTGAAACCAGAAATTATAAGAAAAAAACTAAAATAATATTAATAAAATGAGCCTTTTAACAGCGAGTTTAGTTTCCTTAGGGGTGTATTTAAGTGTTGAAATTTTTCGTTATCAAAAACATTTAAAAAACTTAGAAAAAATAAAAAATAGGATTAATGTGAATGGGACAAGAGGAAAATCTTCAACAACAAGGCTCATATATCAGGGATTAAAAGCAAATCCGGAGAATATTGTAGTTGCAAAAACAACAGGAACAGTCCCAAGGTTTATATTTCCTGATGGTAGAGAAGTGCCTATTGCACGTCCAGGTAAGCCAAATATAATTGAGCAATTAAGGATGGTTAAGATTGCAAAGGAATTGAGAGCAAACTTTTTTGTAACAGAATGTATGGCAATAACTCCTGAGTATATAAAAGTTTTTGAAGAAAAGATAATGAAGAGTAATGTAGGAGTTATAACCAATGTAAGGGAAGACCACCTTGATGTTATGGGTCCAACCCTTTTAGATGTTGCAAGAAATCTTTGTCTTTCAATTCCTGAAAATGGTGTTCTTTTTACCTGTGAAGAAAAATTTTTTGATATAATTAAAGAAGAATGCGAAAAGAAAAAGACGGAGGTTTTTTATGTTGACTCCTCCTGGGTAAGCGAAGAGATTTTAAAAAAATTCAGTTATATAGAACATAAAGAGAATGTGGCAATTGCTTGCAGTGTTTGTGAATATTTTGGAATAAAAAGGGAGGATGCATTAAAAAGTATGTATAATGTAAACCCTGACCCGGGTGTTCTTGAAAAATACCTCATAGAAGAAAGAGGAAAAAAAATAGAATTTTATAGTGCCTTTGCAGCAAATGACCCTGGATCAACATCTATTTTGTGGGAAAATTTTTCAAAGGATAAAAAATTAAAAGTGGTTTTATTTGTTTTAAGGTCTGATAGAGCACAGAGAACTGAATCATTTTTAAAATTTTTAGGAGGAAAAATAAAAAGTGATTATTATATAATATGTGGTGAGCATTCCTTTATAGTCAAAAATAGTCTTATTAAAAAAGGTGTTGAAAAGGATAAGATAATCACTTTTAGAAATCCAAAGCCAGAAGAAGTTTTTAATAAGGTTTTAGAACTCGGTGAGGAAATCCTTTGTATGGGAATGGGAAACATTGTTGGACTTGGAAGTAAAATAAGAGAAACTTTTAAATCAAAGAGAGTATTATGATACTTGCAGAATCAATAGCAATTGGTTTAGTGCTTACTCTTTTTTCTTCTGAAATAATTGGTTCAATGGCTGGAGGTCTTGTTGTTCCAGGTTATATTGCATACATTCTTGATAAGCCAAATCTTTTGATTGGGACAATTCTTGCAAGCTTCT
>CBFGJR010000222.1:4688-9613 GCA_965649145.1 Caldifarciminota bacterium
TTAACCTTGATATTTTTAAAAATTATATCAAATTTCTCCTTACTTTATGGAAGAAGAAGACTCCTTGTAACAGTTCTTTTAGGTTTTTTATTCTCTGAGCTCTCAAGATTTACTGCAGGCACGCCAGTTGGTCAAATTGCGATAATGATAAGAGCATTTGGTTTTATAATTCCAGGACTTTTAGCATACTGGATGGACAGACAGGGAATAGTTCAAACTCTTGCTACTCTTTTAGTTATTTGCGTAATCATAAGATATATTGTGATTTTAATAAATGGCGGGGTCCCTGTTTTCAAATGATTTTAAAAAGAAGATTAAATAAAATTGATTTTTTAATTCTATTTTTAATAGGAGTTTTATTTTTCTTAATTCAAGAAAAAACACTTATAAAAAAACCTGTAAAATATTATAAGTTAAAAGAGAAATCAGCAATCTTAACCGAGAATGCTTTTAATCTTTTAAAGGAGGAATTTCTTAAAAGAGGAGGGATTATAGATTCTATAAATGACCCTGCTAAAACAGGACTTATAGGTTTAAGAAACTCTTTAATAACAGAAGAGGAAGCAACCCTTGATGCAAAACTAACAGGTATAAATCCGAATTTTTCTGCGCTTTTTATAGATTTTTTTAAAAAATTGAATTTGAAAAAGGGTGATTATGTAGGAATAAGTTTAACGGGTTCTTTTCCCGCAATAAATATTTCTTTAATAATCTCAGCAGAAGTCCTTGGTTTAAAGCCATTAATAATAACATCCGCAAGCTCATCAGGCTGGGGAGCCAATTATCCTTTTTGGACATATCTTGACATGGAAAAATTTCTTTATGAAAAAAATATAATAAAAAATGGAACAATTGCTGCTTCAATTGGAGGTGCTAATGATTGTGGTATGGGAATAGAGGAAGAGGGAAGGAATATTTTAAAAAATGTAATTCAAAGGAATGATATCCAAATTTTTATAAATGAATATTCCCTTGAAAGTTCAATTGAAAGAAGGATGAGAATTTATGATAGTGTTTCAAATGGAAATATAAAACTTTTTATAAGCATAGGAGGAGGAATAGCGGATTTAGGTTTCCCTGATATGATTTATTATATAAAATCAGGAATTAATCAACCTTATGATAGAAAAATAGATTTCAATAAATTACCGGTTAAAGGTGTAATTGTAAGGTTTCTTGAAAGGGGGATTCCTGTTATAAGTATTCACAATGTCATCGGAGTTGCAAAGAAATACAATATGCCCATATCACCTATTGAAATGCCAAAAGCCTGTGAAGGAAGTTTGTTTTTTGAAGAAAGATATTCAATCCCTTTAATTTTGCTGGAATTGTTTATTTTCATTTCCATTTTATTTTTTATTCTAAAATTTGATATAATTTATATCTTAAAAGGGAAAAAGGAGGAGAGTGTATGAAAAAGATAATTTTAATTCTCTTTTCCCCGTTTTTTCTTTTTTCTTACTGGGAAGAGATTAAGTTGAATTTAAAAAACGAGAATTTAAAAAGGGGTTCACCGGTATATTTTGAATTAAAAGAGCCAAAATCTATTAAAATTTATATTGAAAATAAAGGTTCTGAAGCAGAACTGCATATTTTAAAAGATGGTAAAGAATACAAAATTTATAAAGTTAAGGAAAAGAAAGAAGTAAAATTACTTCTTGAAAAAGGTAATTATGAACTTCGTACAGAAGAAGGTAATTTTTATATAAATGTTTTTGAGTTAAAAAGGGTAAATTTAAAGAGTTTAAACTTAAAAGGTTTTTTAGTGACATGTCTTATAAATGGGAAAAAATATATCTATTATAGAATTACACCTGATACTTCTTGCTCATTCAAGTTAGAAGGTCCTGAAACAATTTATGTATATGTAAGAGGAGATTTTGATAGGAATGGAAAAAGAAAGTATGAGTTTTTTAAATTGAAAATTCTTGATAATGATAAGGAAATATTTTCAAAAGAATTTGAAGGGAAAGTTTCAAAAAAGGCAAGTTATGTAGAAAATAAGAATATTTTGCCAAGTGAAGTAGAAAAGGTAAAGTTAGAGCTTTCAAAGGGAATACATTTAATAAAAATATTATTTGAAAAGGGTAAAGGCTGTGTAAAAGTTTTATGTAAAAAAAAACAAAAATTTAAGATATCTTTTTTAATAAATTCTGGTTACGATTCAAATGTATTTAAATTTTCAGAAAGGGATATATCAAATTTTTTAAAAGGAAAAAAACTTTATAAATTCAACTATGTAGAAACAGTTGATGATGCCTTTTTAGAATTAAATCCCCAAATAATTTATTCGTTAAAAGATTTTTATTTTAATTTATCTCCAAAACTTAAAATTTTCTATAAAAATGAATACAAAAATTTTGGTAGCATAAATTTTTATTTTAAAACCTTAAAGAAAAAAGAAATATTTTTTAACCTCTATTTTGAGCCCTATTATTTTCTCGGTCCTGTTTATATTAAAGAAGAAAAAATTATTTATCCTCTTGAGTTTTCACTTTTTAAAACATCCTTTGGCACAAACTTCAAGGAATTAAATTTAAAACCTTTTTTTGAAACGGGAATTTACTATTATAATTTTTACCCTGATTTCTGGAATTATCTTGATGGGATTAAATATTTATTTTCATTTGGAATAAATAAAATAAATTTTAAAATATCCTGTTTAAAACCTTTAAATCCACTTCCTGATAAAAACTATTCATACATCTCTTTAACCCCTGAATTAAGTCTAACATATAAATTTATAAAAGCAGATTTTCAATTTGAAATGAGGAAATTTCTCACAAAAAACGAGATTGATACAATCCACTTTAAAAGATATGATTATAAAATAAATTCTTATTTAGAAATAAAGATTGATTACAATTCCTTTTCTTTTTATCCTTTTATAAATTATGAGCAGAGATTTGTAAAAAATCCTTATGAGGGTGACCTTTTAGAAATTTTAAAAGAATACAAAAAATTTTTAATTGGTATAAAATTTTATCTTATAAGGAAAGAAAAAGGAAATAAGTCTTAATTATTTTCTAATAAATTCTCTTATATAAGGATTTGTTTCAATTTCCATTCTTAAATTGGTAGTATCTCCATGACCAGGAAGAATCTCTATATCTTCTTTTAAAGGCAAAATTTTTTCAATTATAGATTTAATCAATTCTTTAAAATTTCCTCCCGGAAAATCTGCTCTTCCAACAGTTCCTTTAAATACTAAATCTCCTGTAAAGATACAGCCACCAGCGTAAAAGCAAACACTCCCGGGTGTATGACCCGGTGTATGCATTACAACGAGTGCTTTATCACCAATATGAATCTCTTGATTATCTTCAAGGTAAAAATCTATAGGAGGTAAATTGTCAATTGTAAAGCCTGTCCATTTAAGCATTGAATCAGGAGCCCTTCTATATATATCTAAATCTTTTTTGTGAAGATACAGAGGAACATCTATTTTTTCTTTTAAATCTCCAACACCTGCAACATGGTCAAAATGTCCATGGGTTAAAAGTATCCCTTTTAATTTCCATTTCTTTTCTTCTAAATCCTTTAAGATTAAATCAGCTTCGCCTCCGGGATCTATACAGTAACATTCACCAAATTCTTCATCACCTATAAGATATGTATTTACATCAAGAGGTCCAAAAACATATCTTACTATTTTAAATTTCTTCAATGTTTAAAATGTCTTTCCTTTGTAAAAAATAAACTTATTCCCTGTGCTTCTGCCTCTTCAATAACTTCTTTATCCCTTACAGAACCAGAAGGTGCAACAATTGCTGTGATTCCATTTTCTCCAGCAATTTTAATTGAATCCCTAAAAGGGAAAAAGGCATCTGATGCAAGAACACCACCAGATATTTCCATTCCAAAACTTCTTGCCTTATTTATTGCAATTTCAACTGCTCCAACCCTTGAAGGTTGTCCTGCACCTATTCCAATTGTTCTTTTTGCCTTTGCAATAACAATTGCATTTGATCTTACATATTTTACAACCTTCCATGCAAAAAGTAAATCCTCAATTTCCTCTTCTTTTGGTTTTCTCCATGTTTTGAGTTCCCATTCAGAAGGAATTGAAGTTTTTAAATCCTTCTCCTCGTATAAGATAAATCCCATACATTCCCTGAAATGATAATTATAATTTTCAAAATCAATTTTCAATATTCTCAAATTTTTTTTCTTTTTCAAAATCCTTAATGCATCCTCTTCAAAATCAGGTGCAACAATTGCTTCAATATAATACTCTTTAACAATTTCTGCAAGACCCTTTGTGCAAATTTTGTTAACCCCGAGAACTCCGCCAAATGCAGAGATTGGATCAGAGAGATATGCTCTTTCAAATGCTTCTTCTATATTTTCACCCGAGGCAACACCACAGGGTGATGTATGTTTTATTATTGCACAGGTAGGTTCATCAAATTCAGAAACAAGATTAAAAGCAGTTTCTATATCAATTAAATTGTTATAGGAAAGTGTTTTACCATGTAATATATTTAAGTTATGAGTGGAGAAAGAATAAACTGCTCCCTTTTGATGAGGGTTTTCACCATATCTTAAATCGTATATTTTTTTACCAGATATAACTATTTTGTCCTCAAATTCAAAGGGAGTTTTTTGTGAAAAGAATTTATATATCAAACTATCATAATAGGCAGTGTAAAGGATTGCCTTTTTTGCAAATTTTCTTTTTTCCTCTAAAGGCACTTCATCTTTCTCTTTTAGAATTTCAATAATTTTTTCATAATCTTTCGGATCAACCACAACACATACTTTTTTATAATTCTTAACTCCTGCCCTTATAAGCATAGCCCCACCTATATCTATGTTTTCAATTATCTCCTCTTCGGGGGCACCTTTTTTTAACCTTTCTTCAAAGGGATAGAGATTTACAATTATTAAAGAAAAAACTTCTATCTTATCTTCTTCCCTTGCAA
>CBFGJR010000223.1:0-22498 GCA_965649145.1 Caldifarciminota bacterium
TACTTAGAAAGGTAAAAATTAATGCATGTCTCTTACTTAACTATTTTTTGAAATTAAATAGTTAAAAAAAGTAAAATTATATTAATTATGAAAAGAATTTTTAAAACTCTTTTTATATTTTATTTTTTAAACTGCGCTGAAAGAAATATTAACATCTATTTTCTGATATCCCTTTCCGGTTCAGAAAAAGTCTATGGAAAGGAGGCTGAAAGGGGAATAAAATTATTTTATGAGAAAATCAAAGATAAAAAAATAAAAGGAAAAAAAATCAATATAATTATTCGTGATACTGAAAGTAATATAAATAAAATACATGAAATCTTTGAAGAAATAAAAAAGGGTAAGGATGCTTTTATTATAATTGGACCTGAAATTTCTAAACTTGCTATCTCTGCATCTTTAATTGCTGAAAAGAATAAAATACCCCTTATTGCGCCAACTGCAACCCACCCCCTTGTTACGGAAGGTAAAACTTTTACATTTAGATTAACCTTCACGGATATCCTTCAAGGCTCATATTTAGCAAAATTTGCAATTCATAATCTAAAAAAGAAAAGGGCTATAATACTTTTTGAGGCCGATAACCCTTATTCAGAAGAACTTTCAAAACAGTTTGAAGCAACATTTAAAAAAGAAGGTGGAGAAATTTTACTCAAAACCTTTTATATAAAAGGAGATACATCTTTTTCGAAACAGATTGAAGAATTTAAAAAAATAAAACCTGAACTTATTTTTATTCCTGGTTATGTTAGAGAGGTAACATTCTTTATAAAAGAAGCCTTTAATAAAGGACTAAAAACTATCTATCTTGGTAGCGACGGATGGTATTCTCCCCTGATTATAAGTTCTCTTAAAAATATATGGATGGAAGGAGGTGAAGCCTATATCACTTCTCCCTTCTCACCTTATGATACATCAAAAAATATAGCGGAGTTTGTAAAGGATTTTAAAAATAAATATGGTGAACTTCCAACTTTTGTTTCAGCACTCTACTATGATGCCCTCAATATTTCTGTTTATATAATTGAAAGATTAGAAAAAATAGAAAGAGAAAAATTCATAGAACATCTTCTTAATATTAAAGATTTTAAGGGAGTAACGGGAAGGATAAGTTTTAAGGGGAAGAGGGACCCTTTTAGAGAAATATTCATTCTAAAACCAGAGGAAAAGGAATTTAAATTTGTTACTAAAATTTATTTTGAATAGTATGATATTAATACTCCTAATTAATTTTACCCTTGCTTCAAAATGTGGTGAATGTCACAGTGATATATTTAGGGAATGGAAAAATTCCCTGCATGCCGCAAGTTTTGTGGATCCTGTTTTTATTGATGCTTACAATAAAATTTCAAGTCCTCAGGACAAAAAAATATGTTTAACCTGTCATGTCCCTACTGTTTCAATAACAAAAGATTATAAAATTCAAAAGGAAATTTCAAAAGAGGGAATAACATGTGATTTCTGTCATAGTGTAAAGGATATTAAGGAAGGAAAATTTGAAATATTAATAGGAGATACAAAATTCGGTCCTTTTCCAGATATACCTGAAAATTTGAATATAGGTCATAAAAATAAATATTCTGAAATTTTTACAAAAGCAGAATTCTGTAAAACCTGTCATGAATTTAAGAATAAATACGGAGTTTATGTTCTTGATACCTACAAGGAGTGGAAGGAGAGTGAATACAGTTCAAAGGGAATTCAGTGTCAAAACTGTCATATGACAGAAATTCCATTCACAAAAATTGTGGATCCACAGGTTTACCCTTCAGAAAGATTGATAACGGATCACAAATGTTTAGGTGGTCATTCTGAAATAAGATTAAAAAAGGCAGCCTCTCTTAATGTTTTATATAAAATTGAAAATAATAAAATAATTGTAAGTGTATATGTTACAAACAATGAGTCAGGACATAAAATTCCAACAGGAATACCTATAAGGAAGTTAATTCTTGAAGTGTCTCTTAATAATAAACAGGGAGAAAGGATTAAAAAGGAAAGTAAGATTTACCAAAGGGTTATAGTAAATAAGAATAATGAGGTATTATATGAAATGGATAAAATTTTTAATGAGGCTTATAAGGTCATTGAAGATAACAGAATTTCACCGAAAGAAACAAGGAGAGAGGTTTTTACCTTTGATATAAAAGATAAGGGTCCTTATTTTTTAAAAACACAACTTAAATATGAATACCGAATTCCTTTTCTTGAACCTGATATAATGCTTTTTGTAATACAGGAAAAGGAGTTATTAATTGAAACTGAAAAAAATTTGAAAATCGGAAATCTAAGTGTTATAATATTTTCTTTAATTACTTTTTCAGTTTTTATTTACATCTTTATATCAGTACTAAAAACATTTAAAAGGGAGGGATAAAAATGGAAAATAAAAGAAGAAATTTTTTGAAAAATTTAACCTGGTTTTTACTATCAATTACAACTTTAATTTTTATCTTTCCAGTTTTTTTTTATCTCTTACCTAAAAAGGAAGAAAAGAGACTCAATATTTTCACAGATAAAAACGGGAATCCAATACCTGAAGAAGGTGTAAAGGAAGGAAGTTACCAGCTTGGACTCTCCCAGGATGGTCCAACTATTTTAATAAGAAGGGAAGGAAAACTTTATGCCTTTTCAGCAGTTTGTACACACTTAGGGTGTATTGTTAAATGGGTCCCTGAAAGAAATGAATTTTTCTGTCCATGTCATGCGGGTAGATTTGACGCAAATGGGACCGTCATTTCAGGTCCACCTCCTTCACCTTTAAAAAAATATAAGGTGGATATAACATCTGAAGGAATCATTGTTCTCTCTTAAAAGGGAGGAAAAATGAAGAATTTATTCAAGGCTATTGATGAAAGATTAAAGTTAAGCGAACTCTATGAAAAATATCTTTCAGGTTATATGGTTCCTGAAAATCTGAATTTCTGGTACTCAATGGGGGCGATATGTCTTACTTTTTTCCTAATACAGATTGCAACAGGAATTTTGCTCCTTATGTATTACATTCCCTCTGTTGAAAAAGCCTTTGAAAGTGTTACCTTCATTACAAATGAAGTTCCCTTTGGATGGCTTATAAGAAGAGTTCATGCGGTAGCAGCAAATATATTTGTTCTTGCCCTCTTTTTTCATATGCTTTCAACTTTAATTATGGGTTCCTACAAAAAACCAAGAGAGGTTCACTGGATAACCGGGTGTTTGCTTTTTGCCCTTGTTCTTGTTGAGTGTCTATCAGGTTACCTCCTTCCCTGGAGTCAGCTTTCTTACTGGGCAACATCTGTTGCAACAAGTTTCCCTGGTGCATTTCCATTTATAGGTGAATGGCTTGTTTATCTGATAAGAGGGGGTGAAAAAATAACCCAGCTAACACTCGGAAGATTTTTTTCAATCCATGTTTCCTTTATTCCCTTCACAATTTTTGTTTTAATTGCAATACATATTTTTGTTATGAGAAGAACTGGAATTTCCTATCCTCCTGGAACTGATGAAACAAAAGTTAAAAAAATGCCTTTTTTCCCCCATTTTGCTCTTAAAGATTTAAAAGAAATATATTTATTTTTAGCCTTAACATTAATAATTGTATTCTTTTTTCCACAACTTGTTATACCCCATGATGCCCTTATTCCTGCTGACCCTCTTTCAACTCCTGAGCATATAAAGCCAGAATGGTATTTCCTCGCCAATTATCAATTTTTAAGATTGATTCCAAATGAATTTCTCGGAATTTTCTTACAGATTCTAATAGCCCTTCTTATTTTCCTTATTCCCTTTATTGATAGGAACCCTGAAAGAAGAATATGGAAAAGACCCTTCTTCTTTGGAGCCCTTGTTCTCGGTATAGTTTTTTATATTCTATTAACTATCTGGGGGTATTTATCATGAAAAATAAATTTATATTTTTATTTTTTTTAATTTCACCCTTAAAACTTTTCTCTTATGAGAAAACTGTTTGTATCAAATGCCATATTGAAAGTGGCGAAGAATATCTAATAAAACCTGTTTCCGAATGGGAAAAAAGCATACATGCTGAAAATGCTATTTCCTGTCATAACTGTCATGGTGGTAACCCGAAGGATGAGGAAACTGCCATGAGTGAAGAATTCGGTTTTATAGGTAAACCCAAATATGGAGAGGTTCCTGAATTCTGCGGAAAATGTCACGCTGGTGTTAAGGAGAATTATTTAAAAAGCGTTCATGGACAGGCTCTCCCTGATGGTCCAAACTGTGTTACCTGTCATACAGCCCACAATCAGCTGAAGGCAGGACTTTTCCTCATTAATCCCGATTTATGTTCCACCTGTCACGATTATGAAAGGGCTGAAAAAATTAAATTTGCCCTTATGAATACTGAAAATACAATTTCAAAACTATCAAAAAAAATAGAGGAACTGTGGATAAATGGATTCAATGTGGATGAACTAAATAAAAATCTTTTTGCAACAAAAAACTCCTTCAGGAGATTAACTCACATTGTAGAGGTAGACTATATTCTTGAACAAACCGGAGGTATTTATTCAGACCTTGGTAAAATAGAAGAGGAAATTAAAAAGAAGGAAGATATACTTAAAAGGAGAAAATTAATAGGTGTTTTGGTTATAGTTTTTCTTTTAATATCTGCATACATTTTCGGGAAAATTTATGAGGAATTGAAAAGGGAAATAAAATCTTAATGTTATTGAAAATAAAACTGGGTAAAACGAGGGGAAAGGAAACTAAAAGATGGAAAATTCTTGAGGAAATTGGCAGAAATATGGAAAATTTTTAAATTAATCAAAAATTATAAAAGAATAACTCACAATTGAATCGGTCAATTTCTCATAGTATTTTTTGTACTCGATCAGTGTCCCCTTTTTTATATCAAAACTTTTTAATATTTCAAGAAAAAGAAAATTTGTATTTTTACCATCAATTCTTGTCACATTTTCATTTTTCTCTAAAAAATCAAAGGCTTTTTCATTTTCAAGATTCAAAAGATAATCAATATATTTTCTATCAACTTCCTCAGGGTCAAAACAATTTTCATCACCAAATTTTCTTCCCACATGGGATAGATCAATACTTGAAATAAAGAAAAATTCATCCTCTTTTTCTTTCATAACCTCCAATAATTTTTTTGCTATTTCCTTCAATTTTTCTTTATTACTTTCAGAAACCAGAAAGGCAAGAACTCTTTTATCTTCTCCAAGAAAACTTATAAAAATGAGAGGAAATTCAATTGAATGTTCCCTTTTAAAGGAAAAATAATCTTTTGTTATATCGTAATCAAATTTTTCCTTGATTTTCTCAACAAAATTTATATCAGTCTCAATTATTTTCTCTTCTACCTTAAAGTGCTTTGGGAATAAGGAAAAGGGAATTTCAAACCAGAAGTGAGGGACCCCAAATATTACTATTACTTTCTCTCTTACATTTTTCAAAAAAGAAAAAAAATTCTGATAGGTTTCTTTTGCAACAAAGATGTCAATGTGAGGGATTATCATTCCCTTAATTTTTTTAGTTATATCTAAATTTTTATCTTTTAAAAATTCTTTAATTTCCTTTAATCTATTATCAATTCTAATTTCCTTAAAATCCTTACTTTTCATTTTTTCTTTTTCCTCTTCAATCCTTTTTAGAAATCTTTCATTATAAAGTAAATAATTTTTATCAAGTTCATTTATAAAGTTAATTATCTCTAAATTTGACAAAATTACGCCTGTCATACTTAAAAATTTTGATTTTATGTCTGAGAGGGTATTTTTACCATCAATAAGTGTTAAAAGCAAAACACTATCCCTTGAAAAAAACATTTCCTTTGATATTGAGAGGGGGTCTATTAAAATGAACCCTCTTTTATGAGGTATAACATCAAAGTATCTCAATTTTGGTCTCTCTTCCATTTTATTTTAAGAAGTTTTTTCATTTCTTTGAATCTCAACTTAAATCAGACTTTTACCCCTTACTGGACTAATCTCCTTTTCATCAACCCCGAAAATCTTTAAAATTGTGCTTGCTATATCATATATCTCTCCATCCTTTCTGCCCTTTAATCTCTCCTCAGGGTCCTTTATAAAATAAACCCCTTCATAGGAATGATTTGCATCATCCGGTCCTGTATCATTCTCAAGAGTAAATATCTTATTTATTCCTACGGAACCAACACTTCTATAATCAAGATCTCCAAATATAACAATTAAGTCCGGTGGGAACCCATTCACCTCAGGGTAAATCTCCTCAGGGAAGTAAGCTTTTGTTCCAATTTCTTTACCTTCTTCATTTTTTAAATTTTCAAAAATTTCTTTTAACTCATTTCTTACTCTTTCATAATCCTTCTTATCTAAAATTCCCTCTTTATCTCTTCCTTTAACATTTAAAAAAATTCTTGAATAATAACCACCTTCACCGTAAGCTAAGGTTTTTTTAAAATCAATCATATCAGGCTCAAGTCGTTTTTGCTCTTTAAAATTTTCCTTTAACTTTAAATAACCCTCTTTTATAAGTAATTCATTAACAGCAACACAACCCTCTATTTTTTTTGCACCATGATCCGAAACAACCATTATCCATATATCAGAAGGTAGCATTTCAAGAATTTCCCCTATTTTTTTATCAAGGAAAGTGTAATATTCTGGTATTACATCTTCATATTCGTTATTTTTCTCATAGAGTTTGTGTTCCCTATCAAAAAATCTCCAGAATCCGTGATGAATCCTATCTGTTCCCATTTCTACAAAGAAAAATAAATCAAAATTTTCTTTCCTTAAAAAATATTTTACAACCTCAAACCTCTGTTCTGTTAATTTATAGATTTCATTTTTTAACCAGTCTTTTTTTTCTGTTCTGAAACCTTTTGCATCAAACATATATTCACCAAATTTTTTTTCAATTTCCCTTTTTATTTCCTCCGGGTAGGTATATTTACTTTCGGGTCCAGGTGTTAAAAAGCAGGAGAGCCTGATGCCATTGATTGGTTTTGGGGGATAGGAAGGGGGGATTCCAATTGATATTATCCTTTTACCTTTTCTTGAAAGTATTTCTAAAACAGTATCAGATTTTAAATCATAAGATGTTAAAATCTTTAATTTATAATCCTCTTTTGTTCTATTTCTGAAACCATAAATACCGAGATCCCCTGGTGTTTTTCCTGAAAGCATGCATGCCCAGGCAGGAACAGTTATTGGTGGAGTTATACTTTTTAATATTCCGTACTGGGAGTTTTCAATTAAACTTTCAATATTCGGAATTTTCCCCTTCAACTTTTTATCAAAAAAATCAAAGGGAACTCCATCAAGACCAAATACAAATAATTTCATTTTTCCTCCTCTTGTTAAAGATAAATTATAATAAAAAGGATTGAAAAAAATTAAAGTTTTTATTCAAAAATTTTTTTTAAAAATTCGGGGATTTTAAAGCCTGCAAAATGGATTTCTCTGTTATAATATTCTGTATCAGAAGGTATTCTCAAAGGTAATAATCTTTTAACTTTTCTATTAAAAACAAAAAAATAAAGCCATAATCCACCTGGATAGGTTGGCATGGGTGAAATATAAGGTAATATACTTTTATATTCTCTCTTTAAAATTTCATAAATTTTTTTAATTCTTTTTAAATGATGGATAGGAGATTCAGCCTGTATGGCTATTCCCCCATTTTTCTTGAGTATTTCTTTTAAATCATGATAAAATTCCTTTCTATAAAAAACTTTTGCAGGTCCTACTGGGTCAGAAGTATCAAGTATTATACAATCAAATTTATCCTTTATACCTTTTATAAAATCCTTTGCATCTTTAAAAATGAAACTTACCCTTTTATCCCTTTTAACCTTTTTAGCCCAGGGGAAATATTTGAGAGATGCTTTAAATACAAGCTCATCTATTTCAACTTGAATAACTTTTTTAACAGGATGCTTCAAAACTTCCCTTAAAGTTCCGCAATCTCCTCCGCCTATTATAAGAACATTTTCAGGATTTTTAATTGAGGAAAGAATTGGATGAACCAAAGATTCATGATAGAAAAATTCATCTCTTTCAGTAACCATAAAAAGAGAATCAAGCATCAAAACCTTTCCCCAGTCAAAACTATCAAATATTTCAATTTTTTGAAATTTTGATTTCTTTCTAAGGAGAATTTTTTTTGCTTTTATTCTAAATTCTGTCCCTTTTCCATGTTTTTCAAAAAAAAACATATAAAAATATTAAGAAAAGGATATTTGAAATTTCCTTAATGAATTGTTTATTATAATACTTGCGCCGGGGTGGCGGAATTGGCAGACGCGCATGGTTGAGGGCCATGTGGGACTAATCCCGTGCGGGTTCAAGTCCCGCCCCCGGCATATTCTAATTAGGTTGAATCTAACTTTTGAACCCTATAAAATTAAAGTTGTTGAGCCAATATTTTTTACCACAAAGGAAGAAAGAAAAAAAATTCTTGAAGAGGTAGGCTACAATATTTTCAAAATACCCTCAAATAAAATAACAATAGATCTTCTGACTGATTCAGGAACAAATGCAATGAGTGAGCACCAGTGGTCAAAAATTATGGAGGCTGATGAATCCTATGCAGGAGCAGAGAGTTTTGAAAGATTCTATGAAGCGGTAAAAGAATTTACAGGTATGGAATATGTATTACCCTGTCATCAGGGAAGAGGTGCTGAAAGAATTTTAGCAGAATATTTCTCAAAAAAAGTTAAAAACCCGATGGTCCCATCAAATACCCATTTTGATACAACAAAGGCAAATCTCAACTATAAGGGTGCAGAAACAATAGATTTTATAACAGAGGAAGCCCTTGATCCTGAAAAATACTTCCCCTTTAAAGGTAATATGAACTTAGAGAATTTAAATAGATTTTTAAAAAAATACCATAAGAGAACTCCTGTTGTTTTTCTTGTGCTAACAAATAATTCAATGGCAGGTCAGCCTGTTTCCCTTCGGAATGTTAGAGAAACAAAGGAAATTTGTGAAAAATATAAAGTATCTCTCTGGCTTGATATATCAAGAATTGCAGAAAATGCCTATTTCATTAAAAAAAATGAGGAAAAAAATAAAAGCATAAAAAAAATAATTAGAGAAATAATCTCCTATGCTGATGGTTGTTATATGAGTTCTAAAAAGGATGGAATGTGTAATATTGGGGGGTTTATTGCTTTAAGGGATAAAGAAATGTTTGAAGAACTTTCCATGTATCTTATACTATGGGAGGGATTCCCCACATATGGAGGTCTTTCAGGTAGGGATCTTGAAGCTGTTGCACAGGGATTGAAAGAGGTTACTGATGAAAAGTATCTCGAATTCAGAATAAAACAGGTTGAATTCCTTGGTGAGGAGCTTTCTAAAAGGGGGATACCTATTTATAAGCCCGTAGGTGGTCATGCAGTATATGTAATTGCAGAAAAAATATTTGATCATATAAAAAAAGAAAATTTCCCTGGACAGGTTTTTACTATATCCTTATATCTTGAGGGTGGAATAAGAACCTGTGAAATAGGTTCTATTATGCATGGTAAGGATGCAAAGTTTGAATTTGTAAGATTTGCAATTCCGAGAAGAGTTTATACCGAGTCCCATTTAAGATATGTAGCAGAAATTTCAAAATTGGTTTTAGAAAATAAAAATAAGTGGAAAGGGGTAAAATTATTGAAGGAAAGCCCCTATTTAAGACATTTTACGGCTGAGTTTGTTTTACTCTAAGGTTTTAACTTGAATAAGATTTAACCCATAAGTATAATATATTAATATCAAACTGGAGGGTTGGCCGAACTGGCTAAGGCGTCGGATTTGAAATCCGATATCCCGATTATATCGGGATTGTGGGTTCAAGTCCCACACCCTCCGTAAACCAATTTAAATTTATGATTGAAGTTAAAAATCTTTATAAATATTATGGTGAAGACCCTGCTGTTCAAGGCATATCCTTTAATGTTGAAAAGGGAGAGATTTTAGGATTCCTTGGACCAAACGGAGCTGGTAAAACAACAACTTTAAGAATAATAACAGGTTTTCTTTATCCAACCAGCGGAGAGGTTCTCATCAATGGAAAAAGAATTAATGAAGACCCCTTATACTGTAAAAAGAAACTGGGATACCTACCTGAGGATAACCCTCTTTATACAGATTTAACACCAAAAGAATACCTGAGTTTCTGTGCTGATGCAAGAGGAGTTGAAAATAAAAATAAAAAACTTGAAGAGGTAATGGAAAAAACCCAAATAAAAGAGGTATGGGAAAAACCAATAGGGGAACTTTCAAAGGGTTACAGGCAAAGGGTGGGTATAGCTCAAGCTCTTTTACATGACCCTGAAGTTTTGATAATGGATGAGCCCACAACAGGTCTTGACCCTGTTCAGATAATTGAAATAAGGAACTTAATTAAAGAATTATCAAAGGAAAAAACGATTTTACTTTCAACCCATATACTTCCCGAAGTGGAGATGCTGGCATCAAGGGTTATTATAATTCACAAGGGAATAATAAGAGCTGAAGGGACTCCCCAGGAACTTTCAAAGAAATTTAAATCCAGAGAGATATATTTTGCTTTAAAAGGAGATGAAAGGGAAATAAGGGAAAAACTTGAAAAGTTGGATTTTGTTTCTTCTTACGAAATAAAAAAAGAGGGTGAAATAGTTTATGGTAAATTCTTACCTAAGGAAAATGGGGATGCAAGGGAAAAATTTGCAAAATTTGCCTATGAAAATAAATTTTTAATCCTTGAACTTTATTCCAAGTCCCTTGGGCTTGAAGAGGTATTTGTTGAGTTAATGAAGGAGGAAGGATAAATGAAAGGGATAAAAGCAATATTTAAAAAGGAATTTTTATCCTACTTTAATTCTACAATAGGTTATATGTGGCTTATTGTTTTTACATGGTTAAATTTCTGGCTCTTTTTTAGGGGATTTTTTTTGATGCCTGAAGCAGACCTAAGACCTATGTTCAATATGTTTCCTGTAATTTTTATAATCTTTATACCTGCAATTACAATGAGATTATGGGCAGAAGAGAAAAAACTTGGAACTATTGAAATTCTTTTATCTCTCCCCTTAAGAATTGAAGAAATAATTCTTGGTAAATTTCTTGTGGCCATTTCCTTCTTCGGGATTTCTTTACTTTTGACTTTACCTTTACCCATTATTTTATCATTTCTCGGTAATTTAGATTGGGGCAGGGTTTTATCAGGTTATCTTGGGGCTTTTCTACTTGGTTCAACTTTTATTTCCTTAGGAATGTTTTTATCAGGTTTTACAAAAAATCAGATAGTTGCTTTTATTCTTGGGGCAGCCTTTTGTTTTATACTTTATATAATAGGTGAAGAATCAATACTTTCTTTTATATCAGGATTCTGGGCTGAACTTTTACAGAATTTTTCGGTTAAAACTCATTTTGAAAGCATTTCAAGGGGTGTAATTGACTTAAGAGACATAATTTATTATCTTTCCTTTATATCCCTTTTTATATATGCAAACTACCTACATCTGGAGGTGGCAAGATGAAAAGGTATAGACTTTTTTTAATCGCTGGAATACTTGCCCTTTTAAATTTATTACTTTTAAATATATTTTTTAGAAATTTTGTATACAGAATTGACCTCACACAGAACCGGATATACACCCTCCATTCAGTTACAAAGGAAGTCTTAAGAGAACTAAGGGATTTTGTAAATATAGAGATCTATATGTCAAGTAAACTTCCACCGGAGATGAACCCTTACAAACAGGATTTATTTGATTTACTTGAAGAATACAGAAACTATTCAAATGGTCTTTTGAGATATACCGTATTTTATTCTGATAAGGACAAGGATATACAGTCAAAAGCAAGGAGACTTGGGATACCAGAAATCACCTTCAATGTAGTTGAAAAGGATCAGGTTAAAGTTGTGAGTGGAAATTTTGGTCTTGCTATATTTTATAAGGACAAAAAGGAGACTATCCCTGTTATAACAGAAACTGAGAATCTTGAATATGATTTAACATCTAAAATTTTAAAAATGAAGGAAGGGGATAATTTAAGGACAGTTGGACTTTTATTCCTTGGTGTAAAGCAGGAAAACTATAACATAATAAGAAGGGAAATGGAAAAATTATACAGGGTAAGGAATGTCAGTCTTATGAGTAAAATTCCTGATGATATTAATGTTCTTTTAATTTTTGGTATTAAGAAACTTTTGCCAAAGGAAATATATTTTTTAGATCAGTTCATTTTAAAGGGAGGAAAGGTAGTATTTTTCTTACAGCCTGTTGATATAAATTATGAAAATTTTACAACAAAACCAATGTTTGAAAAGGATCTTGAATTTTTAAAAAATTACGGAGTCTCTTTAAAACCAAATTTAGTTAAGGACCCCACAATTCCCTTTATTCCAATGATGGCAGGTGGCAGGGCAATTCTTGTTCCTTATTACTATTTTGTAAAAATTATCCCCAAAAACATAAAACATCAATTGGCAAGAAATCTTGAACAACTCGTTTTAACATGGCCTTCTGCAATTGATACTCTCCTTAATGAGAATAAAGTTTTCAAATATACTTATATTCTTACTTCTACAAAAAATGCTTATAGAAAGGAAGGAGGATTCTCTATTCATCCTTTAGATTTTCCAAAGGAGCCTCCTCCTTCCAAGGAAGAACTTAAAAAATATATATTTAGTCTTATGGTTAGCTCAAAATTTAAATCTGTTTTTTTAAATGATACAAGCTTATTTAAAAATTGGACTGATTTTAAAAATGAAGATACCACAGGGTTTATAAAAGAAGCAAAAGAAGAAAATAAAATAGTTTTTGTTGGTAATGCTCTGTTTCTTCAGGACAATTTTGTGCAGATGTATCCCGACAATGGTATATTTCTTATGAATATTGTAAATGCTTTTGCTCTTGGCAAAGATATTTCAGAGATAAAGGCGAGAGAAATAAGTGAAAGACCAATTAAAAACCTGAACAATTTTCAAAAGTTTCTTTTCCAGAATGGAATCACTTTTGGAATTCCATTAATTGTATTTATTTTCGGGATGTTAAGATTTTCAATTAGAAGGATGAAAAAGAGAAAATATGCTGAAATTAAAAAGGAGGAAAAAAATGATTGAAAAACATATAAGGATTTTAGGCACTACTTTTTTCATATTTTTGATACTTGTCCTTTTAACTGAAAGTCCTGCTTTTAAAAAACTAAGAATGCCCAAGGAAATTGAAATTTCCGGGGAATTCAAGGAAGAGAATATAGGTAAAATTGTTCTCAAAAAGGAAAATCAAAATCTTGAATTAAGAAAAATAAATGGATTGTGGACAGTAACTCAAGACACCCTTAAAAGAACCGCTGATAAGGATAGAATTAATCGTTTGATAGAAAATTTGAGTTCTCTTAAAGGAAAAATTATGGGCAAAAGTGAATCAGAATTTCCCTCTTATGAGGTTGACGATAAAAAAGGAACATTTTTAACACTTTTTGATAAAGATGGAAAGAAATTATTTGAGATTATAATAGGTAAACAGGGTCCTGATTATTTAACGAACTTTGTCAGATTTCCAGGAAAAAGGGAAGTTGTTCTTGTTGAAAAATCAATCAAACCCCATGTTTCAAATCTTGATCCTTCATCCTGGAGAAATAGAAGGATAACAGATTTTAAGCCAGAGGAGGTGGAAAGGGTTGAATATATGGATAAAGAACAGAGGTTTATGTTTTATAAGGAAGGTGAAAAATGGATACTTGATTCTCCTGAGATCAATACAGCTCAAGGAAAAATTCAGAATTACATAAGAATGCTTAGTTCCATTTATACAATGGGTTTCGTAGATACTCTTAATGTCAAAGAATACTCTTCAAAAGAACCCTTTTTATCCTTGAATGTTACACTTAAGAATGGAGAAAAACAGGGTCTTAAAGTAATAGAAAAACTTAATGAAGATAAGTACATTGTAAAAAGGGAAGGTGATGAATTCACTCTCTACACCCTTGCCAAACACTTTGTTGAAACATCTTTAAAAAAAGATAAAAATTGGTTTACTTATGAAGGAGAAAAGGAGGAGGTTAAAAAATAGGTGAAGTTAAAAAGCAATTGTTAAAAAAGAAAAAGTAATGGGAAATTACTTTGATGTTATTGTTATTGGTGGGGGGCATGCTGGATGTGAAGCTGCTCTTTCTTCTTCAAGAATGGGAGCAAGGACACTTTTAATCACAATAAGAAAGGATAAGATTGCTCAGATGTCCTGTAATCCCTCTATCGGGGGTGTTGGTAAGGCTCAACTGGTTAAGGAATTAGATTGCCTTGGAGGTGAAATGGGGGTTAATATAGACGAAACAGGGACTCAATTCAGAACATTAAATATTAAAAAAGGTCCTGCTATGCACTCTTTAAGGGCTATTGCAGATAGAGAGGAGTATAAAAAGAGAATGCAATCTGTTATATATAGTCAAAGAAATCTGCAAGTTCTTGAAGATGAAGTTAAAGGTTTTTTAATTGAAGAAAGGGAAAAAGAAAAATTTTATAAGGGAGTAATTACAGTTAAAAATGGAGAAATCTTTTCGGGTTCCTGTGTTTTAACAACAGGGACATTTTTAAGGGGACTTATTCATATTGGAAAGAAAAAGGTAAAAGCAGGAAGAATGGGAGAAAAACCTTCCTATGAACTTTCTGAATTTCTCAAGAATCTTGGATTTGAAATGGGCAGATTAAAGACAGGAACCTCTCCAAGAATAGACATAAAAACAATTGATTTTTCTTTAACACAGGAACAAAGGGGTGATGAAAAGCCAAGGGGTTTTTCCTTCAGAAATTTTTTCTTAAAGGTTGAACAAATTCCTGCATGGATAACTTATACTAATGAAGAAACTCATAAAATTGTAAGAGAGAATTTAAATGAATGCCCCCTTTTTATAGGCGATATAAAAGGAATTGGCCCAAGGTATTGTCCTTCTTTAGAATTAAAAGTAGTTAATTTTCCTGAGAAAGAAAGACACCAACTTTTCCTTGAAATTGATGGGAGAAATTCTAATATTATATATGTAAGCGGGCTTTCCACATCCTTTTCAGAAGAAATTCAACATAAAATTTTAAAAACAATACCACCTTTAAGAAATGCAAAAATTTTAGTTCCAGGTTATGCAATAGAATACGATTTTGTAAATCCAAGGGAACTTTATCCCTGGCTTGAAACAAAGAAAATAAAAGGTTTATTTTTGGCAGGTCAGATAAATGGAACAACAGGTTATGAGGAGGCAGCAGCCCAGGGAATCCTTGCTGGAATAAATGCTGTTTTATATCTTGATAAAAAAGAGCCTTTTATCGTCAAAAGAAGTGAAGGGTACATAGGTGTAATGATAGATGACCTTGTAACAAAGGGAGTTGATGAGCCTTACAGGATGTTTACCTCAAGAGTGGAATACAGGTTAACTTTAAGACAGGATACAGCAAAGGAAAGATTTCTGCCTTATGGGTATAAATTCGGACTTATAAAGAGAAAAGAATGGGAGGAATTTTTAGAAGAAAAAAAGGTTTTTGAGGAGATTATAAGTTTCTTAAAAGGAAAAAGAATTAAAAGAAAAGAGGCAGAAAAATTTTCATCAATTAAAGACCTTCCAGAATCAATAACCCTATTTGAGCTTATTAAAAGGGATAATAAAATTTATAATATTTTTGAGGAAAGGGGAATAATAAAGAAAGTTAAAGAAAGTATAAAGGAAAGGATTTTAAGTGAAATTCATTATGATGGTTATATTGAAAGGGAAATAAGGGAGGCAAAAAGGGTAAATAAGATTGAATTAAGGGAAATACCTGAAAAAATAGATTTCTGGGAAATTCCAAATGTTTCCTATGAGGCAAAGGAAAAGTGGAGCAAAATTAAACCAAGAACTTTTGCTCAGGCATTGAGAGTTCCTGGGATAAGGATTACAGATGCCCTTTCTCTTTATTACTATTTAAGGGAAAAATACAGGGATAATTAAACTTCCCATTCAAGGGTTATTTCTATAACATCATCACCTTTTGCAATACTTTTAGTTATTTTACTTTTTAAATTTTTTAATCCTCTTATTTTAAAAGCAGCGTAAATTCCTCCTTCAAGTCTTTTTTCAAAAAATTTATCCTTAAAGGGAATGTCACTTAAAATAATTTTAATTTTACCTTTTTCAGGCTCAAATTCTTCTATCCTTAAATCTCCAAAATTGAAATAATACTTAAAAGCAAATTCAATGATACTATTTACAAAACTTTGAAAGTCAGATACATCAAATATAATTTTGAAAGGCCCCTCATAGGCTCTTTGAACAGAAAATTCACCTATCTTAAACATAAATTCCTCTTTATCACCTTCATAAATTTTTAACAGGTAATCAATAATTTTTAAATAGTATTCAAGGTTATAAAACTGGGATTCTATAATTTCCTCACTGAAAATTTTTTTTAATTCCTTTGGAAGAGTATCAAGGAGTTTTTTATACTTATCATTTCCCAGTTTTTCGATTATAAATAACTTAAGATTTGTAAAGGCAATTCCCCTTATTTTTAATTCTTTATTGTTCATTCATATATCATAACATACTATTAGAGATTGTCACCCTTTGAAATTCTCTTTGTAATATCAACTTTTACATTTTCAAAATACCTTAATTCAGCAGATGTCTCCAAGGCACCTGCAATTCTTTCTTTTAATTCCACTATATTCATTAAATGCCCCCGGAGGGACTTGAACCCCCGACCTGCAGTTTAGGAAACTGCCGCTCTATCCTCCTGAGCTACGGGGGCAACCTTTAATTTTAAAACAATTTTCAAAATTTTGCAATTTCCCTTAGATATTTCCTTTAAAGCCTCTAAAATAGTTCCTGCGTAAGTATCCTTAACCTTTTCTATTAAGCAGGTAATTTCCTCTCCTAAGTAATTTGAACCTTCCTTAACAATAACAGGAGTATCGTCAGGTAAAAATCCCATACCCTCATCAAAATACCTTCCCCTTTTTACAATCTTTATTTTAATAACATCCCCTTCTTTTATTTTAGTTTTAAATATCTTTACAATTTCTGGAAAATAGAAAAATTCAATACCGTATTCCTCTAAGTTTTCTTTAAGTTCCTGATTTGAGATAATTAATTTTTTCTTTTTATCTTTCAAAATTAAGTCTTCAATTTTTTTATTTATTACCTTCAAGAATTTCTTTTTTTCAATTTCTTTCAGATAGAAAATAAAATTTTCCCTTACTTCACCTGAAAGACCCTTTACAAATTCTTCAAATTTTTGATAGTCAATTTTTGATATAATAACTTTAAAACAAAATAAATCCTTTATGAAAAGTTCAAGAAACCTTTCATCTTTTAAGGTTTCAAAGTCAATTATAAATTGAGGTATTTTTTCTTTCTTTTTAAGGATCAAACACAAAAGAAAGATAAGTAAAATAAGAACAAAAATTAGAAGGTAATTACTGTAAAAAATTATATAATCAAGTGAAAACATTTTTCTTAAAAATTTCCCTCAGATTTTTTATTCCTATAAAATTAAAATCCTTATCAAAATTTTCAAAATAGGGGATAATCCCCTTATTAAACCTCATTCTCTTTGCCTCCTGGATTCTTTTTTTATAATCCCTTACATTCCTTATTTCACCTGCAAGTCCAATTTCTCCAAAACTGAAAAAATTTTCTGGAAGTTCATAATTTTTAAAGGAGGAAATAATAGAAAGGGCAAGGGGTAAATCACCAGCAGTCTCATATATTTTTATTCCTCCGGTTACATTTACATAAACATCGTATTGATACAAGGGTAAATTCAAATATTTTTCAAGACAGGTTAAGATCATTGAAAGTCTCCTTATGTCAAAGCCCTGTGATTCTCTCCTTGGAACAGGGAAAAAAGTTTTTGAAACAAGAGCCTCTATCTGAACCATTATTACCCTTTTACCCTCAACCATTGGAAAAATTGTAACTCCAGGTGCTTTCAATTCAGAAACAAATAAACCCAGAGTATCTTTTACCTCTAAAAGTCCCCTTTCCTCCATTTCAAAAATTCCTATCTCATCGGTTGAGCCAAATCTATTTTTAAAGGGTCTTAAAATTCTTAAGTTTTCCTTTTTTTCTCCCTCAAGATATAAAACACAATCCACCATATGTTCAAGGGTCTTAGGACCGGCAATTTCACCTGTTTTTGTTACATGACCTATCAAAAAAGTTGTGATATTTTCTCTCTTTGAAACTTTCAAAAAGAAGGAGCCAACATCTCTAACCTGAGAGACACTTCCAGGGGATGAGATGTTGAGGGGGTTAAAAACTGTTTGAATCGAGTCAATTATCAAAAATTCTGGTTTTATTTCCTTTATTTCTTCTTCTATTGATTCAGTATCAGAACTCTGTGATATCCATAAATTTTCTCCTTTAATTTTAAGCCTCTCAGCCTTCATTTTAAGTTGCTCCCCTGATTCTTCAGCAGAGACAAATAGAACCCTTTTTCCTATGTTTGAAATTTTGTCGGCAATATAAAGTAAAAGGGTTGTTTTTCCTATTCCTGGGTCACCACCAAGCAGATATAAACCACCTTCCACAAGACCTCCCCCAAGAACCCTATCCACCTCATTTATACCTGTTTCAATAAATTTTTTGGTTTTAACTTTTATTTCAGTAAATTTAAAAACTTCTCCCTTTTCTTTTTTCTTTAAATTTTGTGTTTTTAATTCCTTGAAGGAATCCCAGGCTCCGCAATTAGGACATCTTCCAAGCCATTTGTAAGATTCATATGAACAGTTTTCACATATGAAAATTACTTTTTCTTTCTTCATTTAAAATATTGAAAACTTAAAATACTTTCGCGGGTCATTTTTTATATCCTTTAATAAATTTTTTACTTCTGTTAAAAGGGAATCAACCTTTCTGTAAGTGGTATCTTCTAAAATTAATTTCTTAAGTGTTCCTTCGCTTTTTTCAATCTTTTTTAACAGGGAATCAACCCTTTCAACAAGGAAAGGTAAACCCTTAAGATCCTCAATCAATTTATAAACACCTTCTCCTGTTTTTTCCCATGTATTTAAAAATCTTTTTAAATCATTGGAAACACTTTTAATTTCTTTCAATGTCTCATTACCTGTCTTATTATAGGTTAAAACAAGTTCTTTTACCCCTTTTAAAATTAAATTCAAAGAATCTATAAGTTTTTCACCTTCTGAAATAAGATTCCCTATATCCCATCCAGTTTGTCCTTCTATACGGCTTAAAGGAGGGTATTCTTCCCCATTTCCCTGTTTAATTATGAGCCTTTTTCTTCCTAAAAACCCTTGATTTTCAACAATTATTTTTGCTCCCCTTTTTAATTTTAAACCGTCAATAAAAAATCTTATAACTACTTTATCTCCCTCAATCCAAAGTTTTTCAACCCTTCCCATGTTTATTCCCATAACTGTTACAATGTCACCCCTTTCAAGCCATGATGCATCAGGAACAACTGCTTCATAATAGAACCTATCTTTTGCTATTTTGAATTCAGTAAAAAAAATATATATAAAAACAATAACAAAGAGGGAGATTAATACAAAAAGTCCTGAAAGTAATTTTCTTTTATCCATTTGAATTTTAGATTATAAGGTTTTTAAAATTAAAAATGAAAGATTTACCTCCCTTTATTTTAACCAGAGTAGAAGATGTGATAGCCTGGGGTAAAAAGTATAGTTTATGGCCTTTAACCTTTGGTCTTGCCTGTTGCGCAATTGAAATGATGGCTACAACTGACCCTTTATTTGATCTTTCAAGGTTTGGAGCAGAGGTTTTTAGACCTTCGCCCAGACAGGCTGATTTACTCATAATTGCAGGAACGGTGAGTTTAAAAATGGCTCCTGTAATTAAAAGACTTTATGAACAGATGCCCGAACCAAAATGGGTTATATCAATGGGGATCTGTGCTTCAACAGGTGGACCTTATTACAGGAGTTATTCAGTTTTAAAAGGGATAGATAAATTAATAAAGGTTGATGTTTATGTTCCAGGATGTCCACCGAGACCTGAAGCTCTTTTATATGCAATTCAAAAGTTGCAGGAAAAGATAGTAAAGAGAATTTGAAAAGTCTTATAAATTTAATAGAATCTGAACTGGGTAAAGAGAAAATTTCCTTTAATATAGAGACAAAAGATATAGTAACTTTAAAAATAAAAAAGGAAGATTTGTTAAAAGTATTTAAAATATTAAGATTTTCCGAAGAACTTTTATTTGATTACTTAATAGATATAACGGGTTGTGATTATAAGGAAAGAAAGGTTTTTGAAGTTATTTATCATCTATTATCCCTTTCAAGAAATGAAAGGATAAGGATAAAAACAGAAGTGGAAAGGGATAAACCTGAAATTGAATCAGTATGCTCTATTTATAAAGGTGCAAACTGGTTTGAAAGAGAGGTATATGACCTTTTTGGTATTAAGTTTTTAAATCATCCAAATCTAAGGAGGATTTTATTATGGGAGAGTTTTCCAGGTCACCCTTTGAGAAAGGATTATAAACTTGAAGAGGAAGGTCCGATTCCTACTCTTGAAGATATTTATTGATGGAAGATTTAATTGAACTCAATATAGGTCCTCAGCATCCTGCAACCCATGGGGTTATGAGACTTAAAATTTATCTTGATGGTGAGAGGGTTAAGAAAGCAGAAACAATGATAGGTTTTCTTCACAGGGGTTCTGAAAAAATAATGGAAAGTTTACCCTATCAGAAAGGGATGGTATGGACTGACAGAATGGATTATACTGCGCCTTTGTTACAGAACTGGGCTTATGTTCTTGCAGTGGAGAAACTTTTAAAAATAGAAATTCCTGAGAGGGCTGAGTATATAAGGGTAATTCTTGGAGAACTTCAAAGGATAGCTGCGCATCTTATACAACTCGGGACCCATTTACTTGATCTGGGTTTAATGACAATTTTCATGTATGCCTTTGAGTTAAGGGAAAAGATACTTGATTTTTTTGAGGAAATATCAGGGCAAAGAATGAATCCTTCTTTTTTTAGGATAGGAGGTGTTGCTGCTGATACACCTCACGGATGGCTTAAAAAAGTTAAAGATTCCCTTCCTGAAATCCTGAATAAAATTACTGAAATGGATGAGATAATAAGAAGTAGTTTAATTTTTGAAAGGAGAACAAAAGGTATAGGTGTAATTCCACCTGAAATGGCAGCTCAATATAATGTTACAGGACCGGTACTCAGGGGCTCTGGAATAAAATACGATGTGAGAAAAAATTTCCCCTATTCTGTTTATCCTAAAATTGATTTTGGAATACCAGTTTTTTATGATGGTGATGTTTATTCAAGGTATATGGTAAGGATTGAGGAGATGAAGTGGTCAATTAAGATAATAGAACAGGCTATTGAAATGATCCCAGAGGGAGATATCTTAATAAATGATTACAAAATTGTTCCTCCACCAAAAACAAAGATTTATAATTCTATTGAGGAGATGATCCATCATTTTTTACTTGTAACAGAAGGGTTCCCTGTTCCTGAGGGAGAAGTTTATGCTGCAGTGGAAAGTGCAAAGGGTGAATTTGGAGTTTATATAGTCTCTGATGGTTCTCCGAAGCCTTACAGGGTTCATATAAGGTCTCCTTCCTTTGCAAATTTGCAGATTTTAGATAAGATATTGGAGGGTCATTTGATATCAGATCTTGTGGCAATTGTCGGTTCTTTGGATCCTGTATTTGGTGAAGTGGATAGGTAAAAAAGTTAAAAGAGCTTTTAAAATTCTTTTATATATCATTTTTTTTAGTAAATTTTATTCTGTTTTTTTGAAAGTTATAATTAAAATATAGGAGGAATATAAAATGAATCTAATTTTTTCTCTTTTTATTTTAACAAAATTGATAGAGGTTGAAGTTTTTGATTTACTTCCTCAAAGGGAAGGGAGTTATACTCTTGTCCTTAAAGAAATTAACTCTAATTCTTTACTTTTGATTTCCATAGGAGAGAACGAAGGAATATCAATTTTAAGGGAACTCAATAAAATTAAATCCAAAAGACCTCTTACCTATGAACTTACTAATAACATAATAGAAAAACTTGGAGCAAAAATTGAAAAAGTTACCATTGATAAATTTGAAAATGAAACATATTTTGCAAACATCCATTTAAAACAGGGAAAAAGAAAAATTTTAATTGATTCAAGACCTTCAGATGCAATTAACCTTGCCATAAGAAAAAAGGTCAAAATATATGTTGATGAAAAGGTCTTTGAAAAAATGAAAATTGAACTTAAAGAGGAAAAAAAGAAGGAAGGATTTAAAATTTAAATAAAAAGGGAAATTTAAAAATTAATTATTTATGTTCTTTTTTCAATCTTTCTGCTTCATCCTTAATTTTCTGCAAGGATTCCTTCATTTTAGCCCATCCATACCAGTGCATATAATCAGGATTTATATGAAATGCACCCTGAAAGGTTTTCATCCTGTATTCAAGAAACATAACATAAAGTTACTGCTCTGAAGAGAATTGTTTTTTTACCCATATTTCCCTCCTTTTGTTTGGATTCCTAACTTTATTATACACTTTTTTAAAAAAATTCAAGTTTTATTCTTTTAATTTG
>CBFGJR010000224.1:0-9552 GCA_965649145.1 Caldifarciminota bacterium
AAAATTCCATCCGAATTTTTATCAAGACCTAAAATGTGAAGAAAAGTTTTACCATTTTCCTGTTCAATATTGTATGGGGATTCGTACCTCACAATTTTTAAAGAGGCTGAATCAATCTGACCCACATAATAAATATTTTTTAACATGTATTTCCATGTAGGGTCCTTATAGTTATTTAATGCATATTCCCTTAAAAGAAGGAATTTATTTGAAGTATCAAGGGGATTTGATTTATTTAAATTTCCTATCCATCCCGAGTTTCTTGTTTTGTAAGCAACAGCAAGTATGAAATCAGTAGATGCAGGAATTTTAATTTCAATTATGTTACTGAAAAATATGTTTGAATATGCTGAATCTCTTTTAAGTATTTGAAAAGTGTAAATTTTATTACTGAAAGAATCAGGGTTCTCATAAAGAAAGGTTTTACCTTTAAAGGGGTTTCTTATCAAAGTATCGTTTGATTCAATGTTATCATTGTAAAAAACAAAAATTGAATCTATTATGATCTCATCACCAGATGGAACAGGTATCAAAAAGAATTTATTTTTTTCATAATCCTTATCCTCAATTTTTAGGGTGTCCTCTACCACTCCGCCTTTTGAAAGTACAATTTCTTTTTTCTTACCCATTTCCCTTGATGCTGTTGCTTCAAAATCAAGTGCTCCAAACTGGAATTTACCTGCAAGCCCGAAAAGACCTCCAGCAGCACCTGCTGTTCCTATCTGATTACCACCTTCAAGGTACTTTATAACTTCATCTTCGTCCCCTTCATATCTAATTTTAATTGTTTGTAAATCCTGAGTTTCTCTCTGAGAATCATGGTCAAGTAAGAGATGGATTTTACCTCCTATTATTCCTTCTGCATTAACTTTTAATTGTTGCTCAAGTTTTAAACCTGGACTTGAGGCACCTTGAGGGGTTCTCTTTGATTGTGAGGAAAATTCATCCCTCTGTACCCCAAAAGATAAATTTTGAAACCCTCCTATTTTTACTTTTGTTTCATCAGTAAGTCCAAATGGAAGTTCAACAGGAGTTGGAATTGTTATATCGGGTATGAGTCCTGTTCCCCTTACAACTGCTTTTTCTTCTATTTTTTTATTTAATTCCTTCCTTGTAACCTCTTCAATTTTTTTACCCAAATCTTCTTCTATTTCCTTTTTTTCTATTCTCACAAGATTTTCTTTTCTATATGAAAATATTAATTCAAAATTATCAAAATTTTTTAAACTATCTGTTTCAAAATTTTTATTCAGATTATTTAGCAAAAGAGAATCAAGGTATGTAGATTTAAATAAAATAAATAGTAAAATTATCATTTTTCTTTTCTTATAATTGAAAAAAAGATTATTCCTGAAATACCAATAGATATAAAAGTATCAGCAATATTAAAAATTGGCCAGTGCAGGTTCTCTGAAATTCCGATTTCTATAAAATCTATAACTGCCTTCATTTTAAATCTATCAAAAAGGTTTCCAAAGGCGCCGCCAAGTATAAATCCATAAAATAAATTATAAAGGATTTTTTTCTCCCTAACAATAAAAATAAATAAAATTAGAACAGCAAAAATTGCCAGGGGTTCATAGGGTAAAATCTTAGTTATCGGTAAACCCCATACACCGTAAGGGTTAAAAACAAGAGTAAATCTTAAATATGGCCCAATAATCTCAAAAGGAACTCCGTATTCAAGATTTTTCAAAGCCAGATTCTTGGTTACCTGGTCAAGAAAAAAAACTGAAATTCCAAGGGAAAGTCCGATTAGTATTCTTTTAAAAATAACTTTTATAATTTCTCCTCTATTTCCTTCTGACATTTAATACAGTATCTCGCATAGGGTATTGCTTTCAATCTTTTTAAAGGGATTGGGTTTGAACATTTTAAACATATACCATAGGTTCCATCCCTTATCCTTGAAATAGCATCTTCTATAAGAGCCAGTTCTTCCCTTAACCTTGTAGCATTCATAAAGGCAAGTTCCTTGAATTCTTCATCGGTGGCAGTATCTGAAATATGATGATGAAATATCCTCTCACCACTTTCAGCCCAACTCATTCCGCTTTTTTCAGCCTTTTCAAGAAATTTTATTATCTTCTCCCTTTTTTCTATTATCTTTCTTTTTAATTTTTCAATTTCTTTCTCATTCATAAGAAAATCCCTTTTTTAAAAGCACTTCTTCACATCTTTTACAAATCTTTTTCTCATTTCTTTTAACTTCTTCAAGGTATCTCCAGCATCTATCGCATTTTTCTCCCTTACTTCTTTTAACATAGATTTTAATATTTTCCTTTTCTGAAGAAAGTTCAAAATTTTCTGGTTTCCCCTTTTTAACCTGTGATACTATAAATATTTCAGGAAAATAATCAAAATATTTTTCTATAATTTTATCTTCTCCTTCAATATAGATATCAGCCTCAAGAGAGGAACCGATCTTTTTATTAATTCTCATTTCCTCAAGTAATTTAAAAACAAATTCTCTTAATTCAAGAATTTTTTCAAAATCCTTTATGAGAATATCGTCTTTATATTTCCTTTCCTTATTTATGGTTTCAAGAAAAACACTTTCTCTTTCTTTATATGGCATATTTTGATAACCTTCCTCACAGGTAAAAGACAAAATGGGTGCTCCAATAATGAGGAGTGTTTTAAGTATATAGTGAAGGGCAGTTTGTGCACTTCTCCTTTCCCTTGAATCATAATAGAAGGTATAGAGTCTATCCTTTAATATATCAAGATAAAAAGAAGATAGGTCAAGGGCACAGAACCTGTGATAAAGGTGAAAACCTCTATGAAAAGCAAACTCCTCATAAAACTCAATAATTTTTTCTTTTAATTCATCAACTTTAATCATCATATATTTATCAACAGGTAACATCTCTTCAAAATTAACTGAATTCTCTCTCGGATTAAAATCATACAAATTACCAAGAAGGAATCTGAAAGTATTTCTTATTTTTCTGTAATTTTCAACCATAAGATTTAAAATATTATCAGAAATCCTTACATCCTGTGTGTATTCAGAGAAAGCAGTCCATACCCTTAAAATTTCTGAGCCATACTTTTCTATAACTTCAAGGGGAGATATAACATTTCCAAGGGATTTATGCATTGCTCTCCCTTTCTCATCAAGTGTCCATCCATGTGTTATAACTGTTTTATAAGGAGCTTCTCCCTTGATAGCTACACTTATCATTAAAGATGCATTGAACCACCCACGATGCTGATCAGGCCCTTCAATGAAAACATCACTTGGCCAGGGCAGGTTTTTTTGTTTCAGAACAATTAAATTTGTAACTCCTGAATCAATCCAGACATCAAGAACATCCTTTTCTTTTTCCAGGTCCTTTGATTTACAGTTAGGACAGGATGGGATTTCAATATCATTTTCTTCCCAGAAAATTTGAGAACCCTTTTCTTTTACAAGATTTGCAAGTTTTAAAACATAATCAGGGTCAATGAAACTTTTAGAACATTTTTTACACTTAAAGGCAGGTATTGGAAGCCCCCATGCCCTTTGCCTTGATATACACCAGTCGGGTCTTTCAAAAACTGCATTATAAATACTCTGCCTGCTTGCAGGGGGTATCCAATTAACTTTATTAATTTCTTCTAGTGCCCTTTTTCTTAAATTTATATGGTCAACTCTTAAAAACCATTGCTCTGTAGCCCTGAAAATTAAAGGATTCTTACACCTCCAGCAATGGGGATAGGAGTGAATGATTTCCCCCTTTTTTACTAATTTTGAGTTTTTTTCAAGAATTTCTATTACCTTCTGTGAGGCTGAATCTGTATCCATTCCTTCAAATCCTTCTGCTTCTTTTGTAAATCTTCCTGTATCATCAATTGGTGATAATACGGGTAAGTTATATTTACTTCCTATTTCAAAGTCTTCCTTTCCGTGTCCAGGTGCAATATGAACTATTCCTGAACCTGTTTCTTTCTCAACAAATTCTGCAAGGATTCCAAGAGATTCCCTCTTATAAAAGGGATGTAAAAACTTTTTGAATTCAAGTTCTTTCCCTTTAAACTCTTTTAAAACATTAAATTTTTCAAATTGAAGTTCTTCTTTTAACCTATCAAGTGTTTCAAGGGCGAGTAAATATCTTCCTCTTTCTGTTTCAATTACACCGTAATGGAAAAAGGGATTAAAGGCAAGAGCAACATTTGAAATTATTGTCCAGGGAGTTGTTGTCCATATAAGTGCATAGGTTTTTTCTGGAAATTCTTCCTTATTAAGGGGTTCCATTAAAAAGTAAATTGAGGGTGAAGTTTTATCTTTATACTCAATTTCTGCCATAGCAAGAACAGTTTTACATTGGGCACAGAAGTGTAGGGGCATAAACCCTTTTTCTATATACCCTAACTTCACAAGTTGAGCCAGTATCTTAAGTTCTTCAGATTCGTATTCAGGATGCATTGTAAAATAGGGTTTTTCCCAGTCTCCAAAACATAAAAGTCTTTTGAATTCTTCCTTCTGTATATTCATCCATTTTCTTGCAAAATCCTCACATTTTCCTCTAAGTGTTTTTCTTACATCTTCTCTTTTTAGTGCAAAGGGATCTTTGGAAAGAATCTCTCTTACTTCTTTATCTTCCTTTATCACTTCATTTTCAATTGGCATTCCATGATTGTCCCAGCCTGGAATATATGGGGTCTTATATCCTGTTATCATCTTACTTTTAATTATAAAGTCTTTGAGAATTTTGTTCATTGCTGTTCCTATATGAATATGACCATTGGAATAAGGGGGTCCATCATGAAGGATAAAAAGAGGTCTTTCTTCTTCAAGGATTCGGAAGTATATTCTCTTTTCCTCCCAGAATTTTAAGATGATAGGCTCTCTCTCCTTAAGAGAGGCTTTCATTGGAAAACTTGTATTCGGAAGATTAAGTGTTTCTTTTAATTTTTCGCTATTCATTTTCAATCATGTTTATATAGGCTTTTGCCTTTGAATTTTCAGGGTTATTTTTTAAAACTTCTTTTAAAATTTCCCTTGCTTTATTTTTTTCACCCCTTTTATAATAACATATTCCAAGGGTAATTTTCGCTTCCTCATAATTAGGATTTAATAAAAGGATTTCCTCAAGGGAATAGATGGCTTTATCAATCTTGTTCAACTGCATAAGAGTTCTTGCATGTTTTGTTCTAATATCAAGGAAGTAGGGTGCTACTTCAATCGCCTTCTCGTATTCCTCTTTTGCTCTTTCATATTCCCCTATCTCATAAAATGTATCCCCAAGTTTCATATAAGTATTTGCAAGGTTATTTCTAAGGCTTACAGGTATCCTTCCTCCTTCTTTTTCCAGTTTAACAGCCTTTTCATAATGTTCCTTTGCTCTTAAATAGTCTCCCTTATCATTCAGGGCAATTGATAAATTAAGGTGTGCCTCAATATAATTGGCATTTATCTCAATTGCCTTTTCAAACTGGGAGATCGCCTCATCAAGCATTGAAAGGGAATAGTATATAACTCCGAGGAAGTGCTGAAAATCTGCGTAATTTTCTCTTTTCTGCACAAGGTCTTTCATAATTTTTAAGGCTTCCCAGAATTTTCCACTATTATATAATTTTTTTGCCTCATTAAATAATTTTTCTTCTTCCTTCATGGTTTATTATTTTATAGGAATTTACTCTTAACTTTCAAAATAAATGCAAATTAATTTAAAATAAACTTTATGAATAAAGTTTGTATAATAGGTATAGATGGTGCAACTTTTAAAATAATTGAGCCCCTGTGCAAAAAGGGAAAATTAAAAACTATTTCAAATCTTATAAAAGAAGGAAAAAAATACAAACTTGAAACAACTATTCCACCGCTCACCCCTTCAGCCTGGGCTTCCTTCATGACAGGTAAAAATCCGGGTAAACACGGTATCCTTGACTTCTATGAACTGAATGATAAACTTGAATACAGATTAACATCATTTAAATTGAGAAAACAGAAAAAATTATGGAACATTCTATCCTTTAATAATTTGAAATCCATTATTTACTTTGTTCCCTTCACATATCCACCTGAAAAAATAAATGGTATATTTGTATCCGGTTTTTTAACACCTTCCTTAAATTCTGATTTCACATATCCAGTTGAATTTAAAAATGAACTTTTAAATAAGTTTCCCAATTACAGGATTTCAGAAAAGGTTAAATTTTCAAAGAAAAACCCCGATTTATTTTTCAGGGATTTAATAGAACTTACAGAGATTCACGGTGATGTTATGGAATATTTAGTTAAAAATAAAGACTTTGACTTATTTATGGGGGTTTTTATGGCTGCTGATCATGCCCAGCACTGGTTATGGTATAAAAAAGAACTGGTTGAATTTATCTATGAAAAAATTGATGAAAAAATAGATAAAATTGTTTCAAATTTACCTGAAGGAACTTTAATTATTTTAATGTCAGACCATGGGTTTCAGGATTTAAAAGGACACTTCTATATAAATTCCTTTCTTTTAAAAGAAGGTTTTTTAAAATTAAAAAGTAGTTATAGAAGTTTTTTAAAACTTATTTCTTATAAAACTGGATTTTCACCTTTAAGACTTTCAAAGCTCATTTATAAGTTTGGACTTGAGGGAATTTTGAGAAAAAATAAGGAGAGTTTTGGTAAAACTGCCTCAAAAGTTGGATTTTCCTATTCTGACATTGATTTTAAAAAGACCTATGCCTTTGGGTTCGGTTACTATGGATTTATATATATAAATCAGAAAAATAGATTCCCCTTCGGCTTGGTAGAAAAAAAAGAAAGGGAAAAAATTATAGAGGATATAAAAAAATCTTTACTTGACCTTTCAAGGGAATTTAAAGTTAATATAAAAATTTTTGAAAGGGAAGAAATTTTTAAAGGAGAAAATTTAGATTCAATGCCTGATATAGTTTATTCTATTGATGAATTTGCTTATGTCTCTTCCTGGGTTCCTTTTCCTGATTTAAACTTTTTTGGTGAATCAATGACAGAAAAATCAGGTGACCATGATACAAAGGGAATACTTATAATTTCTCAAAAGAGCAAAAAAATTAATTTAAAGGAAAAAAATTATGCAAAAATAACTGATATATTACCAACTGTTCTTAAATTTCTAAATCTTGAAATACCTTCTGATATAGATGGCTCTTCTCTCTTAGAGTAAAGGATAAAAACCTTCTTTCAATTTATCTCTCTTTCTGAATTTTTCTTCTAAAAATAAATATTTAGTATGTTCAATAATAAATTCTGGATTTCTAATTATTACATTTCTGTTTTCCCTTATCTCAACAATTCCCTTTATCAGAAGAGTATCTAAAAAGTAAGTTATTTTTTCCTCTTCAATATCTGTAAAATATGTAATTTCACTAATATCAAAAATTGTTTTTTTCTCTTCTACCCACTTAACACTAAGGTAAAAACACAATCTGAATTCTTCATTATTAAGGTTTGAATTATTAAATTTAAAGTAAGATTTTTCTTCAAAATATCAAAGATTTCATCTCCCTTTACTATTTCCAGCACAGTTTCTTCAAGGGTAAAAGCATTCGCACTTCTTTTTGATTTTGAAAGAACCCCAATTTCTCCGAACATCTCACCAGGATTCAAAATTGCATAGACTTTTTCCCTGTCTTTTATAATTCTAAAAATTTTTACTTTACCCGATTCTATAATGTATATGTAATCCGAAACATCTCCTTCCCTGAATATGAACTCGTTCTTTTTATAATTAATTTTGTTCATATTTAATACCTCCACACTAAATTATTTACTAAATTATAATCTAAAAGTTAATTTATTTTCAACTAAAAATTTTAAAATTTATTAATTTTTTCCTAAAATAATTTCTATGGAAAGGAAAGAGGCGATTGATATTCTTAATGAATGGGCTTTAAAGTTTAATTTAAGAAGACATCTCTATTCTGTGGCATATGTTTTGGAAGCCTATGCAGAAAAGTTAGGTGAAAATAAAGATAAATGGTTTATAACAGGACTTCTGCATGACCTTGATTATGAAAAATATCCTGAATTACACCCGGAAAAGGCTATTGAATTTTTAAAAGGTAAGGTTGATGATGAGGTAATTTCTGCAATTAAAAAACATGCTTTTCCCGAGGAAAAAAGGGAGACTCTTCTTGAAAAATATCTTGCTGCTGTGGATGAACTTTCAGGTTTTCTTATTGCTGTCTCTCTTGTTATGCCAGGTAAAAGTTTTAAAGAAATAAAATACACTACTTTTATAAAAAAGTGGAAGGATAGAGCCTTTGCAAGTGGTGTTGATAGAAAACTTGTTGAGAGATTTTTACAGGAGGCAAATCTGAATATGGAAGAACATGTAAATTTTATGATAAAAGTTCTTTCAGAAAAGGAGGAGAATTTTAAGTGAAAATTAAAAATAAAATAGGGAATAACCTTATAATTTCTTTAATTGATGAAAATCCTGAATTTGAATATATTTCCTTAAATCAGGTTCATGGTGATAAAATCTTTTTTGCCGAAGATTTTGATGGAAAAGATAAAAGGGGTGATGGGATTTTAACAAGGACTGGTAAAATCCTCTGTGTGAAAACTGCTGATTGTATTCCCCTTTTTATTTTAACAGAAAATCCGCTCTTTTACGGGATTTTTCATGTGGGATGGCGCTCCCTTTTTAAGGGAATAATAAGAAAAGGAATAAGGGAATTTCTGAAATATGGATTTAAACCTTATAACCTCTGCGCTTATATAGGACCTTCAATATGTTCAAACTGTTATGAAGTTGGAATTGAGTTTAAAGAGCTTGATAGCCAATTTTTATTTAAAAGAAATAATAAATTTTATTATGATTTAAAAGGGAAGAGTGTATATGAACTTTTAAAAATGGGTATTAAAAATATACATTTATCAAATCTTTGCACATATGAAAGTAGTTTTCTTCCTTCTTATAGAAGGAACAGAAATAAAAGGAGAATTCTCAATTTTGTAATGCCCTCTTTATTTTAAACTTTTTTAAGTATCTCTGCAAGAATTTCCTTTGTGCTCTCATCTATCTTTAAAAGTATCTTTTCAAGCCTTTTGTTTCCTTCCTCAATCATTTTCTGAGATTGTTCAATCATCCTTTTTGCCCTTTCATCCTCTTTTTCAATAAGTTTATTTGTCATCTTTGAAATATAAATTTGAACAAATACAGCAAAGGCAGCCAATAAAAGACTCATTGCCCCAAGAATAAGTGCTAAAATGTTTACTATCTCTGTTGTCATATTTTTATTTTAAAGATAAAAAGAAAAATTTTCAATTATTTATTTTTATAAGTTTTTTTAAGCCTTATATTTCCTTCTTCAATTATCTTTTGTGATTCTTCAACTATCTTTTTAGCTTTTTTTATCGTCTTTTTGAATAAGTTTATTCGGTTTTAACACACCCGAGGTGTAAGAAGGGGGGCAGAGATTTATTTCCACCTTTATAAAAGAATTAAAAAATTCCCTACACTGATTTGCAAACACCACGAGGTGGTTGCATTAATTTTTCTTTATTTTAAAATTAAAATTTTTTCCCTCCTTTGATCATTAAAAATTTTAAAATATACCCCTTTCCTATCAATTTTTTTGAGTTTT
>CBFGJR010000225.1:0-5694 GCA_965649145.1 Caldifarciminota bacterium
ATTGAGGCAAGTGTTGTTGATTTACCATGACCTGTTGGACCTGTAACAAGAACAAGCCCTTTTTGTCTTGATGCAAATTCTTCAACAACAGGAGGAAGACCAAGTTCTTCAAAACTCCTTATTTTATAGGGTATTGTTCTTATTGCAATACTTATTGAACCCCTTTGTTTATAAGCATTTGCTCTGAAACGGGAAAGACCTGTTATACCAAAAGAAAAATCTACCTCCCATTCTTCTTCAAGTTTTTTCTTCTGCTCTTCTGTCATCACTGAATAAACAAGTTGCTGTGCTTCCTCCTTTGTTAAAACATCATAGTTTGATGGCACGAGGATCCCATCTATTCTAAAAAGGGGGGGAGAACCTGCTGATATATGTAAATCTGTTGCATCTCTATGAACCATCTCTTCTAAAAGTTGCTTCATTGTTACAGGCATATCCACCTCCTTTAAAATTCTGTTGTTATTCTTAAAACTTCTTCAACGGTTGTTATACCCTTTTTAATTTTAATTATTCCATCTTCTCTAAGTGTATGCATCCCTTCCTTTCTTGCCTCTTCTCTTATCTCATCTGATGAAGCACCTCTTAAAATAAGTTCTCTCAACTCTGGAGTTATTGGCATAACTTCAAATATCGCTATTCTTCCTTTATAACCTGTTCTTCCACATACCGAACATCCAATTCCTTTATAAAATTTAATATCTTTTAAAAGTTCATCGGGAACTCCGAGTTCTTTTATTATTTTTTCATCATAGGTAGTTTCTTCAATACAATTTTTGCATATTTTCCTTACAAGTCTTTGAGCCTGAATTAAAATAACACCTGATGCAATTAAATATGGCTTTATTCCAAGGTCAACAAGCCTATCAATTGTTGTAGGGGCATCATTTGTATGGATCGTTGAAAAAACAAGGTGTCCTGTTAATGCTGCTCTTATCGCAATTTCTGCGGTTTCATGATCCCTTATCTCACCAACAAGTATTACATCAGGAGATTGTCTTAAAAACGCCCTTAAAGCCTCTGCAAAATCAAGCCCCACTTCCCTATTTACCTGAACTTGATTAATTCCTTCAATATTATACTCAACAGGGTCTTCAACTGTAATTATTTGTTTATCAGGTGTATTTATTGTAGATAATGCAGAGTAAAGGGTTGTTGTCTTTCCACTTCCTGTAGGACCTGTAATAAGTATAATGCCATAAGGGGAGCGTATTGCTCTTTCAAACTTTTTAAGGTCTTCTTCTTCAAAACCAAGTTTTGTCAGATCAAGTTGGAGTCCTGATTTATCAAGAATTCTCATAACAACCTTCTCACCATAAACTGTTGGTATAACTGATACTCTGAAATCAATGACCCTGTCATCAACTTTCATGTTTATCCTTCCATCCTGGGGTTTCCTCCTCTCTGCAATATCCATTTCGGATAAAAGTTTTATCCTTGAAACAATTCCTGCCCTCATATAATATGGTGGAGTCATTACTTCCCTTAATACTCCGTCAATTCTATATCTTATTCTTAAAGTTCTTTCATAGGGTTCAATATGAATATCCGATGCCCCTATTTTAACTGCCTGAAATATTATATGATTTACAAGTTTTGTAACGGTTGTATCTTCACCTAATCTTTTTAAGTCCTCTACCTTTTCCTCTTCCACTTGAGCATCTATAAATTCAATATCTTCAAGAGTTGCATGTATTTCTTCTTTTTCTTCCTCTTTTTTTACCTCTTTAATCATTGTTTCCATTTCTGGATAAAACTTTTTTAAAGCTTCATTCATTGCGGATTCTAAAGCAATAACAGGGGAAACATCTAAACCCGTAGAAAATCTTATTTCATCTATTGCAACTATATTTGTTGGGTCAACCATTGCAACAAAAAGGGTATTACCTTTCCTTCCAAGTGGTAAAACCTGATACCTGTATGCAATTTCAGCGGGTATAAGGGAAAGAATTTCTGGTGGTATCATCTTGAGTGTTGATAAATCAACAGGGGGAACACCAAGTTGCTTTGAAAGAAATTTAACAAGCGTTTTTTCATCTATTATCCCCATCTCAACAAGTGTTGAACCGAGCCTTTTGCCAGTTTCTTTCTGCCTTTTTAAAGCCTCTTCAAGCTGCTTTTCTGTTATAATTCCTGCTCTTAAAAGCATTTCACCAATTCTCAGTGCCATATTTACTCCATTTTTGTTTCTTTTATTATTTCTTCAACTGTCGTAATACCTGCTTTTATCTTTCTTATACCTGATTCTCTCAATGTAAGCATTCCCTCTTCAATTCCTGCCTTCTCAATAATATGGGTTGGTGCTTTTTCAAGTATTAATTCCCTTATCCTTTTTGTAACAGGTAAAACCTCAAAAAGACCCACTCTCCCTTTATATCCTGTCCCGTGACATTTTTTACATCCACTCCCCTTATAAAAAGTCACTCCTTTAAATACCTCATCCGGATTTGGTGAAAGTTCATAAAGGAGTGCTTTTTCAGGATTATAAGGAACTTTACAGGCTTCACATATTTTCCTTACAAGCCTCTGGGAACTAACAACAAGAAGTGTAGAAGCAATTAAAAACGGTTCTATTTCCATATTAATAAGCCTTGTTATTGTTGCAGCAGCAGTATTTGTATGGACTGTTGAAAGAACAAGGTGACCTGTTAGGGATGCTCTTATAGCTATCTCAGCAGTTTCAAAATCTCTGATTTCTCCAACCATAATTATATCAGGGTCTTGTCTTAAAAATGCCCTTAATCCTGATGCAAAAGTCATACCAACTTCTTCTTTTACCTGAACTTGATTAATTCCCATGAGTGTAAACTCAACAGGATCCTCAACTGTTGAAATATTAACTTCAATTGAATTAAGTTCTGTTAAAGCAGCATAAAGAGTTGTTGTCTTTCCACATCCTGTTGGTCCTGTAACAAGTATTATTCCATTTGGATTTCTAATTGCTTTTCTAAAAATTTCAAGAGATTCGGTCTCAAACCCAAGGGCATCAAGTCTTAAAGGGATTTGTGTTCTATCTAAAATTCTTATTGCAACCTTTTCCCCGAAGACTGTTGGAACTGCAGCAACCCTCAAATCCACCATCCTATCACCCATTCTCACTCTTATCCTTCCATCCTGTGGCTTCCTTTTTTCTTCAAGTTTCATCTTTGCCATTATCTTAATTCTTGCAACCATAGGAGAAGCAAACTTCTTTGGCTTTCTGAAAATTTCGTGTAAAATCCCATCTATTCTATATCTTACCCTTACATCATTTTCGTATGGCTCAATATGAATATCAGAAGCCCTTTTTTCAACAGCATCATATATAATTGTATTGACAAGTTTAACAATAGGACCACTTTCAACTTCTGCAAGTATATCACTTATCTCCTCTTCCTCTGCTTTTGGTACCTCTTTAAGAATCTCGCCACTTTCAAGGAGTGTTCTGAGTGTCTCATCCTCTATTTGAAGAGTTTCTAAATCACTCTTTCCTGACTTTGCCATCCCCCCCTTTCCAATTACTTCAATCTCCCCTTCTTCCCCAACCTTTGCAAGCGTATCCATCACATCTTCAATTCCATAATATTTCTTAAGAGCCTCCCTTATGTTATCTTCAAGGCTAACAACAGGGATAATATCAAAACCTGTTATAAATCTTGCATCTTCTATTGCAAACTGGTCAAGAGGGTTAACCATTGCAAGAATCAAACTTTTTCCTTTTCTTGCAACAGGAATGATTAAATACCTTGCAGCAACATCTGGAGGAATAAGTTTTATTATATCTTCACTTATATTTTCTAAATCTTTTTTTGTTGCAACAGGTACATTAAACTGCTTTGAAAGAACCTTTAATATATCTTTCTCCTTTACAAGACCAAGTTCTAAAAGAACTGAACCAAGCCTTTTACCATTTTTCTTTTGATATTCAAGTGCTTTTTCTAAATCATCTTCTTTTAAAAGTCCCTCTTCTATAAGCATTTCTCCCAATCTCTTTATTTTTTTCATATTTTAATAATAAAGCATTTTTAAAAATTTGTCAATAATCTCTTTATTTAAATTCATAAGTAAACTCTTTCAATTTAACCCTTATTTTCTCATCAAAAAAATTTATTTCTAAAATTCTTGGAATAAAATCATTAAAATCAAAAAACTTTATGCTTCCACCTTCAAACAGTATATTTTTAATAAAAAGGGTTTCCTTTTTAAAAAATATCAAAAAATTTTTAAATTCAACAATATAAAATTCTTCATCTTCTTTTAATCCAAGAACACTGTATTTTTGCAAAAAAAAGAGTGGATTAAAAATTCCTTTTAAAACTTCTTTAAAAAATTCATCCTCAATTTCTTTTATAAAAAATGGTGGTGAAAAAATCTTTATATTAAATGTATCATTAAAAAATTTTGCTTTAAAAAAGCCAGTTGTATAAGTTTTTCCATAACTTTCAAAATCACCTTCTATATAAAATTTACTAACTTCTCTATCCCCATATTTATTCAAAAGAATTTTTTTGAATTCATAAAAACTTATTTCCCTTTTATAACTTTTTGCACAGGAAATAAAAATTAAAAAAAATATAAAAATTTTCTTCATGTTCTTTCCAAAATTCTCACATATTCACTGACTGCCTTTGGAAGACCGAATATCAAAGCATCTGCTATTAATGAAAATCCTATTGAAACTTCTTCAATTTCTTCAATTTCAAGAATTCCATAAAGATTCTCTCTATTGAGTGCATGACCTCCCTTTACAATTAATCCTTTTTCCTTTGCAAACTTTGCAGCCTCTTTGAGCCTCTTAAGCTCTTCTTCCCTTTTTTTACCTTTTGAAATTGCATAACTATTTGTATTAAGTTCTATTGCATCAGCATTTGCATCAAAACATCTCTCAATTTGATTCTTATCAGGTTCAACAAATATACTAACATTAATTTTCTTTGATTTGAGTTTTTTAATTGCCTCTTTTATTTTTTCAAAATTATTCATAACATCAAGCCCACCTCGGGTTGTTAATTCACCTTCTTTTTCAGGAACAAGTGTGACCCAATCGGGTTTTACCTTTAATGCAAAATCTATCATATCAAGACACATTTCTATATTTAATTCCCCTTTTATAACTTTTTTCAATTTCAGAATGTCATCTTCTTTTATATGTCTTCTATCAAGCCTTATATGGCATGTAATACCGGATGCACCAAAATGCTCACATATTATTGCAGCAACAGATGGGTCAGGGAATTTTTCCTTCCTTGCCTCTCTTAAAGTAGCGATATGGTCAACATTCACACTCAATTTGATTTTTTTCATATTTTAATTATAATTTTTTCATTTGCAATTTTGCAATTTATATTTGCAATTTTGCAATCAAAATCTTTAAAATTTACTATAAATAAAGAATTTTTTTTCTGGCATAAAAATTTCATATATAAAAGTAGAAAGGTGAAAGGAGGTGCAAGATGAAAGCAATAAATAAAAGCAAAAAGGGGTTCACATTGATTGAACTCCTTATAGTGGTCGTAATCATAGGTATCCTTGCAGCAATCGCAATCCCCAACTTTATATCAATGGTGGCAAAGGCAAAGGATTCAGCAGTAAAATCAAACATGCATACAATGCAGGTAGCAGTAGAAGATATGTCTACTGTATGTGATGGCCATTATCCAATAAATTGTGGAACACAGGTAAATACAATTAGAGGTGAGTTGGGGCTCCCACCTCTTG
>CBFGJR010000225.1:5793-9299 GCA_965649145.1 Caldifarciminota bacterium
GCAGTAGAAGATATGTCTACTGTATGTGATGGCCATTATCCAATAAATTGTGGAACACAGGTAAATACAATTAGAGGTGAGTTGGGGCTCCCACCTCTTGCACCTTGTGCACAGGGTGGCGAAGGGGATAAATCTATTGCTGGTGCTGCAGATGGTGGTTCAATTCCCGCAGGTGCATGTACATATTTACCCAGTACATTTAGAAATCCTGTTTTATCAGGTACAAATATTAAGGCATGGTTCTCAAACGCACCTTACACACTCCAAACCCCTCCTACTCCAAACTGGTTTGCAGTAGTTACAGCTCAGAATGCAGGATGTACCCATTATATACCATGGGATAATACACAAGGAGCCGGAACAACTCCTAATTCTTTCCCTGCTTATGCAATCACTGGCCAGAATGCAAAATCTGCATGGATAGGACTTGACCTTGTAACAGGTCAGTAAAAATCAAATCCATTAACCCGGGGGTCTTGGAGGGGGCCCCCGGTTTTTTATTAAATGAAAGTGATTGAAGTATTAAATTTATATAAATCTTTTAAATCCATATTATCAAAAAAAGAAGTTTTAAAAGATATTTCATTTTCTTTAAATAAGGGTGAAATTTTTGGTTTTTTAGGTCCTAATGGAGCAGGTAAAACAACAACAATTAAAATACTCGTTGGGCTTTTAAATCCTGATAAAGGGATGGTAAAAATTTTAGATTCAAATCCAAAGGATGAAAAAATTAAAAATAAAATAGGTTTTTTACCTGAACAGCCATATTTTTATGAACATCTAACAGGTGAAGAATTACTTGATTATACTTCAAGACTTTATGGAATTAAAAATAAAAAGGAAAAGATTGAATATGTTTTAAAGGAAGTTGGACTTTATAATGAAAGGAAAAAGAGCCTCAGGAATTATTCAAGGGGTATGCTCCAGAGGATAGGAATTGCAAATGCATTAATTTCTGACCCTGAGATTTTGATTCTTGATGAACCTCTATCAGGACTTGACCCTGTTGGAAGAAAAGAGATGAAGGATTTGATTTATAAACAGAAAAAAGAGGGGAAAACTGTATTTTTCTCATCCCATATACTTTCAGATGTTGAAGAGATATGTGATAGAATTGGAGTAATCATTGATGGGAGAATATTAAAAATCGGTTATCTTTCAGAAATACTTAAAGAAGAATTAATGCCAATTGAAATAATATTTGAAAATAAAGAAAATTTAAATCTCCCCTTTAATTTGATATATGATGAAAAAATGGGTAAAGAAAGAAAAGTTTATGTTGGAGAGGAAAATTATGAAAATTTGTTAAATTTTTTGGTTTTGAATAAGATAAAAATATTTTCAATAAGAAAAGCAGTTTATTCCCTTGAAGAATGGTTTTTTGAAATTTTTAAGAAAAAATGAAAAAGGGCTTTACACTGGTTGAACTTTTAATAGTAATTCTCATAATAGGAATACTTGCTGCAATTTCAATAGCAAATTTAATAAGGGCAGTAAGAAGAGCACAGGAGGCTTCCCTGAAAAATAATATGCATACTTTACATGTAATTTGTGAAGAGTATTCAACAATGACTTATGGAATTTATCCAGGTGGTATAGATACAAAGATTTTACAAATAATTCAAAACCCACCAGAAGACATTGCTGAGATATCAATAGCAGGAGGGGCAAGAGTTCCTCCATTTCCATCAACTGCTTTGATAAGACCGCATATGAATTTCAAAAACCCGTTTATTTCATCCAATAAAGCAATTGATAATTTATTTACAGGTCCTCCTCCAGTGCCACCTTCAGGATGCGTTTATTATACTGGATATAAATTTGATGGGAGTATATCAAATGAAGGTGAACCTGCATTTTCTTATAAAATAACAGGGTTTGGTTACAAAGGCCCAATAGACCTTGTTCTCCCTTAATGCATAGAATAATTGCAATATCCTTAAACAATTTTAAAGAATCAATAAGACAAAAAATATTCATTATAATAATAATTTTTGGAATATTACTTCTTATAACCTCTTTTTTTCTTTTTCCACTTTCTGTTGGTGAAGAGTCAAAGATTATAAGGGATTTTGGTCTTTCAATAATAACATTTTTAAACATAGTAATTCTTATAATAATAGGTGGGACACTCATATATAAAGAAATTGAAAAGAGGACAATTTATATAACTTTAAGCACGCCCTGCAAAAGAAATGAAGTAATAATAGGGAAATTTATAGGACTTTTTTTAGTAATTCTGATAAATTTAACAGGTATGAGTATTTTACACCAGATTTTAATATTTTTTACAGATAAAAGATTTGACCCATCAATTTTTATCCCTTTATTCCCATTTTTATTTGAAATCTCAATAATGATTTCTTTAATGATTCTTTTTTCAAGTTTCTCTTCTTATCTTTTCTCCTCTTTTATTGGTGCATTAATTTATCTAATAGGACATACATTAGAGTCATTAAAGGAATTTGCAGAAATCTCAAAATCAGGCTTTCTAAAAATAATATCCTATACTTTTTATTATTTACTTCCAAACTTAGAAATTTTTAATATAAAAAATGAAGTGGTTTATAAAAATTTGCCCTCTTTAAATTACTTTTTATTTTCCACATCCTATGGAATAGCATATACAATTTTTCTTTTAATTTTATCAATCATAATCTTTGAGAAAAGGGAATTCAAATGAAAAAAATATTTTATTTAATAATTTTTTTACTCTTTACTCTAAACTTAAACTATAGGCTGGAAGAAATAAGAAAGCCAGAGGAAAAACCAGAAGAAATCCTTTATTTACCTAAAGGTAAAATTTTAAGATTCCTATCCTTTGGGCATCCTTTATCCTTCGCAGATTTTTTATGGCTAAATTTCATTCAGTATTATGGACACCATCTTCAAACAGATAGAAAATTTTTATATGTTTTTGAAATAGTTGACTTATTAACAGAACTTGACAAAAGATTCCTTCATGCATACACATTTGGCTCTGTGATTTTAGCTCATGACTGTAAGGATAAAATTAAATCTGAAAAACTAATTAAAAAAGGATTATATAATAACCCTGAAAGATGGGAATACCCATGGTGGCTCGGATTTTTAAATTACACATTTTTTAAAGATTATGAAAGGGCGGGAAGATATTTTAGATTATCTTCATTAAAACCAGGTGCACCTGAAAGTAGTTTCAGATGGGCTGCCTTTGTTTATTACAAAAAATTGAAAAAACTTGAAATATCACTCCTTTTATGGGATGAACTTTATAAAAAAGCAAAAAACAATTTTGAGAAAAGTATTGCAAAAAGTTATATCTTATCAACATTACATAAGATTCATCTAAGGGATTTGAATAAGGCTTTAATTAAATTTTATGAAAATGAAAAAAGGATACCAGAAAGTTTAGAAGAGATGCTTTTTAAAAAATATATAGATTCAATACCAAAGGATCCATTAGGTGGAAAATATTATATCAAAGAAAATATTATAATAAGTACAAAAACACCTAAAATTTTTAT
>CBFGJR010000226.1:0-9212 GCA_965649145.1 Caldifarciminota bacterium
TGTTTTTTGAGAAATCATATATAAATACCCTTGAATTTTTGTAAACTTTGGGCAAAATGTCTTTACCAAAATCATGGGTACTTTTTTCATACCTTGCGTCCTCAATTAAAATTTCTTCAAGAAATTCCCTTTTAAAAATGTAATTCCCCATTGATATAAATAACTTTTTATCTTTTACTTCAATGGGTAATGTTTTTGGTTTTTCCCAGAAACCACATACTCTGTCATCCTTGTCTGAACAAATTATTCCATAATGGGATATATCCTGTGTTGTAAGAGGTAAACCACAAACACTAAACTCAGCATCCTTTTCAAGATGAAATTTTAACATTTGAGAAACATCCATTTTGTATATCTGGTCTGCTGCGAAAACAAGTACTATATCTGGATCAAAGTTTGAAAAAAGGTGTAGGTTCTGATATACTGCATCAGCAGTTCCTTTGTACCATTCTTCCTTTAGCCACATTTGGGCAGGAGCCATTGTGATAAAGAAGTTTCTCCTTCTAAGGGCACTACCCAGTTGCCAACCCTGTTCAATGTGTTCTGTTAAACTCTGTGCCTTATACTGGGTTAGAACATAAATAGAAAGAAAACCTGAATTTGTTAAATTGGATAACACAAAGTCAATAATCCTGTATTTCCCACCAAAAGGGACTGCTGGTTTTGTTCTAAATTTTGTTAAAGGGTAAAGCCTTTCACCCTTTCCTCCTGCTAAAACAAGTGTAAGTATTTTTAAATGATTAAACTCCCTCATTTTTTATCTTTTTATATAGGTTTATATACTCCATTGCAGAATTTTCCCAGGAGAAATCTTTTTTCATACATTCCTCTATTAATTTATTCCATTTTTCTTTATCCCTAAAAATTAAAATAATTTTATCGAGTTTTTCAATAAATTTTTCTTTTTTATATTTATCAAATAAAAAACCGTATCCTCCCTCTTCATAATCTTTAATTGAATCTTTCAAACCTCCTGTTTTAAATCCAAAGGGTATTGTTCCAAATCTCATTGATATCATCTGTGTAAGACCACAGGGCTCAAATATAGATGGGATTAAAAAGAGATCCGAACCTGCATAAATTTTTTTAGCAAGAACTAAATCAAATTTGGGTAAAAACCTGAATTTTTCTTTATATTTAATTTCAAATTCTTTTACTTTTTCTTCGTACCTTTTTTCTCCTGTTGCAAGGAGAATAAATTGAAGGTCTCTTTTAAAAAATTCATCAAAGGAATCAATGAGTAAATCTATTCCCTTCTGATATGTTAATCTTGATACCATTCCTATTAAAATTGAGTCATCATCTTTTAAATTGAGTTCCTTCCTTAATTTTTTCTTATTTGTTTCCTTTCCTTCTTTAAAATTTTTAATACTGTAATTTATGTAAATATCCTTATCTTTTTCCGGATCCCATTCTTCATAATCTATACCATTTAATATCCCGTAAATTTTATCCTTTTTACTTTTTAACACTTCTTCAAGTCCGCAGCCAAACTGAGGGATTAATATTTCCTCAGAATAGCTCTTACTTACCGTATTTATGTAATCAGAGAATAAAATACCTGCTTTTAAGAAATTAACACTTCCATTATCTTCTATTTCTCTAATATTTTCATCAAATCCAATTTCACTTAATTTTTTTTTATCATATATTCCCTGATAGGAGAGGTTATGAATTGTAAGTAAAATTTTTGTTTCTTTAAAAAATTCCTCACTATTGAGTTTTCTTTTAATATATAAAGGAATAAAAGTGGTATGCCAGTCATTAATATGTATTATATCGGGTTTAAAGCCTATTTTTTTTAGAAATAAAAGGGAGGAAAAAGAGAAGAAAGCAAATCTCTTATACTGTTTTTCATCCTCACCGGTTGGAGGAACATAAATGTAATCCCTTCCGTAATATTCATCATATTTTAGAAGATAAAAAGAAACATTTTTATAGGGTATATGGAGCCATTCTGTCATAAAAATTTTATTGTCAAATTCCACCTTCAAATCTATTTTTTCTTTGATTTCAAAATTTTTTCCTTTAATAAATTTTGAGTAATAGGGGGATAAAACTATTATGTTAATTCCTTTACTTTTTATAAAAATAGGTAATGAACCTGCCACATCAGCAAGTCCGCCAACCTTTGAAAAGGGAAAAACCTCTGCAGAAAAATAAGCAATTTTCATAAAAATTTTTAATATTATATTTAATACCTTTTATTTTTTCAAACTTTATTTGTTTTTACTTTTTTACTGATTTTATAATTACCATCCATGAAGGAAATAAATCTTTCAATCCTTTGGCACCTTCATCAACCTTCATACTTTCTCCTTGAACCTGAAAGGGAATATTTCTTCTTCCCCTGGGTTTTTATTCATTCAATAAGAGAATACTATGATATGGGTAAAATTTTACTTGAAGCGCCTTCAAATGTAAAAGTTACATTTAACATAACTCCAACCCTCTGGTACCAGATAAAAGAATATTTAGAAAAGGATACTTCCTGTCTCTGGCTTAATATTTTTAAAAAGGATCCCTCTCAAATGGAAAAGGAGGATAGAATTTTTGTTTTGAGAAATTTCTTTTCACTTAATTATGAAAGACAGATAAAGCCTTATGAGAGATTCAATTATCTCTTTATTAAAAGGGGAAGTATTCTGGGACTTGAGAAAAAAGTAAAATTCTTCTCAAATAATGAATTAAGGGATATAATGTTTTATTTTATATATTCAAGTATCTCTGAAATTAAAAAAGAGGAAAATAAAATTTTAAAGGAACTGAGCCTTAAAAGGGAAAACTATACAGAGGATGACAAAAGGGAAATTTTAAAAATATGTTTTGAAATAATTGAAGAACTTATTAAAGTTTATAAACAACTTATTGAAAACAAAAAAATTCTGTTAACAACTTCCCCCTTTTCACATCCAATTCTTCCCCTTATAATAGAAAGTAAATCTTTTGAAATATCTTCACCTCACATTAAGAAGAAAAAGGTTGACTTTTCCCATAGAGAAGATGCTGAATTACAGATAGATCTTGCTTTATCTTTTATGAAAGAAGAATTCAATACTGAAATTAAGGGAATATGGCCATCTGAAGGAAGTGTATCGGAGGAAACCCTTGATTTATTTGTCAAAAAAAATATACTTTTCACAATGACTGATGAGGGAATTCTGGAAAGAAGCTTAAACATCCCTTTGAGAGAAAAACCTGAAGAGATAAGGGATGAGCTTTATAAACCTTACATTTGGAGGGGTAAAAGCGGTGAAATTCTTATATTCTTCAGGGACAGGGTTTTATCAGATAAAATAGGTTTTGTTTATAAAAATTTAAAAGCTGAGGATGCTGTTTCTGATTTTGTTAATTATCTTGAAAATTTGAGGAGAAAAAAGAAAAATTTATGGGTAACTGTTATTCTTGATGGAGAAAACCCATGGATTCATTATGAAAAAGGAGGGGTTTTATTTTTAAAAAAATTTTATGATGTACTGTCACAAAAAGATTTTATTACTTTTTTTACCTTTGAGGAAGGTTTTGATTTTAAAGAAAAAGGTGTTTTAGAGAGGGTTCACCCGGGTTCATGGATAAAAAGTGATTTTACAACATGGATGGGTGATGATGAAAAAAATGAGGGTTGGGTTGTTTTAAGGAAGGTGAGGGATGATGTGAAAGAATATTTTCTAAAAAATAAAAAATCCCTTTATTCCCTCCTTTTTGCTGAGGGAAGTGATTTTTTCTGGTGGCTTGGTTATGATAATCCTACCTTTTATGCTCCTGAGTTTGATATATTATTTAGAGAACATTTGAAAAATGTTTACAGAAATTTGGGGAGAGATTACCCTGATTTTCTTAACAATCCCATTAAAAAGGAAATACATAAAAATTTTTTAAAAAATATTTCGGGTTTTTTGTATCCTGTTATTGATGGAAGGATAACAAACTTTTATGAGTGGGCTAATGCAGGGGTTATAGACCTTGATATTGAGGGAAGATGTATCTTAAAGTACCTTTATTTTGGATGGGATGAGGAAAAAAATTTTTGTTTAAGAATTGATGCTAAAAATAATTTTAATGAAATTTTTGATGAGGGTTATAAAATTTTAATTGGTATAAAGTCAAATGATTTTGAAAAGATTTTTAAATTTGAAAAAGGTGCTTTCCCTTCTGATATTGAATTTAAGGCAGATAAAATTTTTGAAATAAAAATAAAAAATCTTTATAATAATATATACTTCTTTCTTGCCATTGAAAATAAAAATGTATGCAGACATCCTTTATACGGTTATTATCTGATTGAAAAAAAAGAGGAAGATTATAATTTTGTTTAAAAAGGAGAATTTTTATGCCTGAATTAAGATATGACCCTATAAGATGGAGATGGACAATAATTTCCCCTGAAAGGGGATTAAGACCAAAAGATTTTCAAAAGAAAAAAGAAGAAATTCCTCCAAAGGATAACTGTCCTTTTTGTGAAGGAAATGAGGATAAAACTCCAAAAGAAGTTTTTTCCATAAGAAGGGAAGGAACACATAAAGATAAACCAGGATGGAGAGTAAGGGTTGTTCCCAATAAATTTCCTGCATTGAGAATTGAGGGAGAACTTGTAAGGAAGGGGACAGGGCTTTTTGACCATGTTTCAGGAATAGGTGCCCACGAAGTGATAATTGAAACACCAGAACATGAGACTCAACTTCAAGACATGAATCCTGATGATATAAAAAATGTATTAATTGCCTTTAAAGAAAGATATGTTGATTTAACAAAGGATATAAGATTCAGGTACATTTTGATTTTTAAAAATTATGGAAAAGAGGCAGGAGCATCCCTATATCATTCTCATTCTCAACTTATTGCAACACCGATAATTCCCCTTGCAGTTGTTGCAGAACTTGAGGCAGCAAAGGAACATTATAAAAGAAAAGAAAGATGTATATTCTGTGATTTAATTGATCAGGAAATTTCCCTGGGTGAAAGAATTGTGTATAGAACGGAAAAATTTTTAGTTTGGTGTCCTTATGCCTCTTCTTTTCCCTTTGAAACATGGATTTTCCCTCTAAGGCACAGTCATGATTTTACTTTAATGGATTATGAGGAAATAAAAGATTTATCAGTTGTTCTTAAAGATGTTCTTTTAAGAATTAAACTTCTTTTAAATGATGCTCCTTATAATTTTGTTATTCATACTTCTCCTATTATAAAACCAAGACCTGGAAGACCCTATTACTGGGAGACAATACATCTTGATTATCACTTTCATATTGAAATAATACCGAGAATAACCCATATTGCAGGTTTTGAATGGGGTTCAGGTTTTTATATAAATCCAATTTCTCCTGAGGAGGCAGCAAGATACTTAAGGGAAATAAAATAGTTTATGTTTTCCCTTTTTACGGACTATGATATATATTTGTTTAAGAAGGGTTGCCATTATAAACTCTATGATAAACTTGGTTCACATATTATTAAGTTAAATGGGAAATATATAACTTATTTTGCTGTATGGGCTCCCAATGCTGAAAAAGTTTTTGTTGTTGGCGAATTCAATAACTGGGAGCCTGGAAGAAATCCCCTTTATGTGAGGTGGGATGGTTCTGGTATATGGGAAGGAATTGTAGAGAAGGATTTAAATGGCTGTCTTTATAAATATTTTATAGTATCAAAATTAAATAATTACTCTGCTTATAAACAGGATCCTTTTGCCTTTTATTTTGAAAAACCACCGGGTAATGCTTCTACTGTTTATAAGTTAGATTATAAATGGAAGGATGAAGGGTGGTTAAAGGAAAGAAAAAGAATAAATAATCATGAATCACCTATTTCAATTTATGAAGTTCACCTTGGTTCATGGAAAAAGAAAGGGGGTAATTTTTTTAACTACAGGGAAATAGCACCTTTACTTTGTGATTATGTTAAAGAGGTCGGTTTTACTCATGTTGAATTTTTGCCCCTTATGGACCATCCCTTTTATGGTTCCTGGGGCTATTTAGTAACAGGTTATTTTGCCCCTACTTCAAGATATGGAAAACCAGAGGATTTAATGTTTTTGATAGATTATTTACATCAAAATGGTATTGCAGTTTTTCTTGATTTTGTTCCCTCACATTTTTCAAAGGATGATTTTGCTTTATCCTTTTATGATGGAACATATCTTTATGAACATATGGATAGGAGAAAGGGCTGGCATCCTGACTGGGATAGTTTAATTTTTAATTATGGCAGAAATGAAGTTAAATCTTTTTTGATTTCCTCTGCCTCTTTCTGGCTTGATAAATATCATGCAGACGGTTTAAGGTGCGATGCAGTCGCCTCTATGCTTTATCTTGATTATTCAAGAAAAGAGGGGGAATGGATTCCAAATATCTACGGTGGTAGAGAAAATCTTGAAGCAATTGAATTTTTGAAGGAAATGAATACTTACCTTTATAGAGAATTTGAAGGAATCCATACAGTTGCCGAGGAATCAACTTCCTGGCCAGGGGTTTCAAGAAGAGTGGATGAAGGGGGGCTTGGTTTTGGAATGAAGTGGAATATGGGGTGGATGCATGATACTTTGTTTTATTTTTCAAAGGATCCAATTTTTAGAAAGTATCATCACAATAAAATAACTTTCAGTATATGGTATGCTTTTTCCGAGAATTTTATTTTGCCTTTATCCCATGATGAGGTTGTTCATGGAAAGGGTTCCCTTTTGAATAAAATGCCTGGTGACTTATGGCAGAAATTTGCCAATTTGAGACTCCTTTATGGTTATATGTATGCCCATCCTGGAAAAAAACTCCTTTTTATGGGAAATGAGATTGGTGAGGATAGGGAATGGAATCATGATGCTGAAATTAATTTTTCCCTGCTTAATAATCATTATAATAAAAGTCTTCTTAATTTTATTAAAAAGTTAAATGAAATTTATAAGAGAGAAAAATGTTTTCATGAAACTGATTTTTATTCAGAGGGTTTTGAATGGATTGATTTCAGTGATGTAGAGCAGAGTGTTATAAGTTTTTTAAGAAAGGATAAAAGGAGTGATTTTGTTCTTGTTATTTGTAACTTTACTCCTGTTGTAAGAGAAAGTTATAGAATTGGGGTTCCCAAAAAGGGAAAATATTTTGAGATTTTAAACAGTGATTATACAGAATTCGGGGGAAGCGGTGTTAAAAACGGTGAAATTTATTCTGAAGATATCCCCTTTCATGGAAGAAATTATTCAATAAAACTTACTTTACCTCCCCTCGCTGTTTTATATTTGAAAAATGAATGAAAAGGGGTGTGGTGTTTTACTTCCCATATTTTCTTTACCTTCACCTTTTGGTATAGGTGATTTTGGTGGATTTGCCTATAAATTTATTGATATTTTAGCGGAAAATAAAATTAAATTCTGGCAGATTTTACCTTTAAATCCTATTGATAAATCTGGTCTTTTTTCTCCCTATATGAGTTATTCTGCCTTTGCTTTTAATTTTTTATTTATTTCACCCTATTTTTTAATCAAGGATGATTTGTTAGATAAAAATATACTAAAAAAAATTCCTGACTTTAAGGAAAATGAAGTGGAGTATGAAAAAGTCTGTGAATTTAAAAAATTTATTTTAGATATCGCCTATTGTAACTTTAAGAAAAAAGGGGAAGATAATGATTTCCTGAAATTTTGTAAGGAAAATGATTATTATCTTAATTCTTATTCTTTATTTTCAGTTTTAAAAGATGAGTTTAAAACCGTATGGAATGAGTGGGATAGAAAAATAAGGGATAGGGATTCTGAAGAAATTGAAAAGTTGAGGAAAAAATATGAAAGGGAAATTGAAAAGGTAAAATTTATTCAGTATGTTTTTTATAAGCAGTTTATGAGTCTTAAAAGATATGCAAACAGGAAGGGAATTAAAATAATAGGTGATATTCCAATTTATGTTGCTTATGATAGTGCTGATGTCTGGGAGAATTCTGAAATTTTTAAACTTGATAAGGATAAAAGACCTCTTTATATTGCAGGTGTGCCACCTGATTATTTTTCTGAAAAGGGTCAGTTATGGGGAAATCCGGTATATGACTGGGATAAGTTAAGGGAAAGAAATTTTGATTTCTGGGTTAAAAGGATTTTTCATAATTTGAAACTTTTTGATTATATAAGGATAGACCATTTCAGGGGTTTTGTTGGTTACTATCAGATTCCTTTTGGAAGGGAGGATGCTAAGGTTGGGGAGTGGGTAAAGGCTCCTGCAAGAGAATTTTTTGATTTCCTTTTTAAAAGATTTGGTAAATTTAATCTAATTGCAGAGGATTTAGGATTTATAACAGATGATGTTATTGAAATTATGAAGATTTTTGATATTCCAGGAATGCGAGTTTTTCAATTTGGTTTTGGAGATAGAAGTTTGGATAATCCACATTTGCCTCATAATTATCCTGAAAATTCTTTTGCTTACACTTCAACTCATGACACAAATACATTGAGAGGATGGATTGAAAAGGAGTTAAGGTGGGAAACAAGAGAATTTCTTTTAGATTATCTGGGAAGGAAGGAGGATATTTTAGGTGAGATATTGAAAAAAATGTTTTTTTCAAAATCAAGTGTTATCGTTGTACCTGTTCAGGATATTTTATTTATAGGAGAGGAGGGTAGAATTAATAAACCAGGAACAAAAACCGGTAACTGGAAATGGAGAGTTGGCTTAAAGCTCTTTGAAGAATTAAAAGAAAAATTTAAATTTTTAAAGGAATTGATTGAAGCCTCGGGTAGATAGAATTCAAATGTCTTTGAAACATATATGAGATAATAAAAAAATGATTAATATTTTAGTTTTTGAGCTCTTCTATAATGACTAATTTTATAATTTCTTTTTTGAATTGGTCAGGCTTAAATATTTTATAAAAGTTAAGTTTTAGATAGTGTTTTATATAGGGAAAGATTATGAAAAATTTTTTATCTATTCTAAAAAATGGGTTGTTTTTGTTTTCATATATTACAATATATTTTTTATTCTGGAAAGAATTTGGGTCCCAGTTTGAAAAATTATACTGTTTGTATGGTTTATAAAGATTAAAATCTACCTTTGAGTCAATATTTTCAGGAATGAATAATTTATTATCAATCCCAAAGGCAATTTTTGACATTCCATTCAATTCGTAAAATCTAAACCATCTATTTAGTGCTAATTTATCATTTAATTCTATTTTAACAACAAAAGTAGAATTATCTTTTATAATTTTATTTTTACTCATATTTTCTATAA
>CBFGJR010000227.1:0-9095 GCA_965649145.1 Caldifarciminota bacterium
CTGTCCGGAATACATAGGATCCCATTTTGTGTTCCTTCCGTGCCAGATATATAAGTTCCAGTGAGGTGTTACATAAGAAATATAATGGATTGCTTCAAGTATAGCATCACCATCCGGTGTGCCCCCGGCAGGTACAATATTATTTATAGCATTAAGGAATGGTTCCATATCCGGGTCTTCCTCAGTTTCGTAAAACTCAATAGGTAAAACCCATATATCTGTTGAGAAAAAAAATAGACCAAATCTTGGTATTTCTTTGCCCTGGTCCCACGCACCATCAAGGTCTTTGTCTGCTATTTGTCTTATAACTCCAGCTTTTTCACTTACAGGTACACGACTTACATCCACCCTACAATTATAAGTCTTAATTGTACTCCATCTGTAAGAAATATACTGTTGAATATAAAATTCTGTTGGCTTATTGCTCATATATATTGGTTTTGAAAATCTGTATCTGACTCCATTCACTGTGAATTCTGGGGTTGGCCAGCCACTCTGAGACGGATAGTCGCTTCCATCTCCAAGACCAACAAGAGTGTGTTTATCAATGGACTGTGTTGGCTCTCCAGCTCCTCCTGTTAAGACTTTTTTTGCAACATCAATCCTTGACATAACTCCCCAGTTCAGAATGTTACCATGGTATATATCTGCGGTAGGATTAAAGTTTTGTGTGTTAAATGAGCGATCAGTTGAATACCCAACTGCAGAAAATTTTTGAGCACTATACTGATATATTGAATCAGGATGAAAGTAACCATAGTATCTGTAATTGGGATTATAACCACCTCGAGGTATTGGACCAGAGCCATCCGGGTCTAATGTATGTGCTGCTCTCCATCTCATTGAACCTGTTACATCAAGGACAATTAATACATTTGGCTTTTCAACAATTGAAACACCTGGTGGGGCAGCACAGGGCATCTCCTGACCATTTAAATTAAAGGCTAAAAAAACTAAAAACAAAAATAATCTTTTCATCATTCACCTCCTTTTACACCAACTGGTACCATTTTTAAAGCTTCAAGACCCATTTGAGTTCCGGATGGGTGTCTTGCATTGGAGGCAATTAGGAAGATCTGACCAATCGCTCCACCGGATTGAGAATATCCAAGACCAAGATAAGCAGAAGCAAACCTTAAATTAAAACCAGAACGAGCATAAGCAGTTACAGCATTTGGAGCTATCTCCACTCTATATGAACCCAAGGAGACCTCATTTGGATTAAGATTTGGTTCTGTCCCTTCAAGGAATTTTCTAATCCTTAAACTTCCTCTTTCAATTCCACCTTCTGCTGCTTCAAGAGCAGAAGCAAATCTCTCCTCTCCACCTGTCACAAAAAGTGCCTTTGAAGCAATAAAAAGGGCTGTCCCTATTAAAACTGTCAATAGGGCAGCCATAAGGATTGTTGTTATTAAAGCAATCCCCCTTTTCATAAAACCTCCTCTTATAAATTTAAATTTCTGGGGAATACAACCCCCTGTAAAATAATCCTGTCAAATCTACGCTCAAAAGCTGTTAAATTAATAACCCTGTTTTCAGACTGAATCTGGTTTCTTCCATAATCAAATCCAGGTATCCCTCTTGTCCTTATAATAAGTGTAACTCTTATAGCAAATTTATTCTCAAAAATTAAATTATTACTTACCCCGTTCAAATCATTTACCCACTCATTTACATCTACTTCTCCATCAGGAGTCCCATTAAGCCCATCAATTCCATACGCTAACTGGATATCCTCAACATTCTCTAAAAAAGGAACATTGTTTCTCCATAATACTCCATTTGCATCCAGGAAATATCTTACCCCGGTATTAAGAAGGACAGGATTATTTACACCTACAAGAATTGTGCCCCTTAAGTACGAAACATTATTAGCAAGAACCAGTGTAAGAGTTGAATCAGGATTATAAACCACACTATCAACCCTGACACCCTGCAAAGAAGAAACAAGTTCTCTTGATTCAGGATTTATACCGTAAACATATTGCCCTTTTTTGATGTTCCTTACTGTATCGCGACCGAACCAGAAATTAGAAGTAATAATATTTGCCGGTACTGGCTGTGTATTGATGGCTATATTAAATCTTGCTGTCGCAAGTTCATACCCAAGGGCAAGTCCAAAAATTGTAATCTCATCAGGATTATTTGGTCCCCCATCCACTGCATTGATTATATTATTTGTAGGACTGAGTCCAAACCCCGCCATCATTAAATCCCATTTTAAAACTTCAAAAGCCACCTGGGCATCTGTCTGTAAGGAAGAAACATTTTGAACCTGAATTGTTTTCCTATGCTGGGTTACAAAAACTGCAATCACAGCAGTCATAACTATACTGAAAATTAACATACTTACAAGTAATTCAATAAGTGTAAACCCCCTTTTCATCACAAGCCCTCCATATAATAAGAAGTTTGAGAAGAAATAAAAAATCTTCTATTCAACCAGAAAACAAAAACTCTTATATCAAGAATCTCAGGATTTTGAAGATCTGGTTCAATGTTCCACAATACTTCAAATACCATACCAGAATTGTCCTGTAATGTATCCACATGATCAGGAGAATTAATATTATCAAGACCATTACCCGGTAAAGTATTTTGAAGGAAAGGATGAGCTGGATTTAAATTCCTTAAATTATCCATAAAACTTGACATAATCTGTCTTGCCCTTATTCTCTGACTGTTTATGATATTTGCATGCATTCCAAAGAAGATTGAATTTAAGAGACCAACAAAAAGTATGCCAAAAATTGTTATAGCGGCAAGAAGTTCTATAAGCGTAAAACCTTTTTTAATACCAGTTTCCATTCCCCCACCTCCAAAGTTTTATTCTCCCTGACGAAGATACACCAATAGCAAAGTCCCTTCTACCATCAGTAAGATAAAATGAGCCTGAAAATGCTCCTCCCCTTCTATCAAAAACTAAAGAATCCCTATCATAAGTAATACCATCCTCACTGAAACAAATTCCATCAGATTCAATGATAGAATTAGCATCCGGTGTACCTTGTGTAGCTTGAGTTGAACCCAATCTAAGCCTTTCTAAACTTACCGAAAGGAACTCTCTCGGTGGAGTCTCCATAAGAGTGAAAATAAACCTTCTACCATTAACACTTACCATAAGATGAGTTTGATTTGAAATAGCCGCCTCCCTTCCTGTTTTTATAATACTTAAAAGACGCTCGGCTTCACCTTCAGCAGAAACTTTACCGATATCTCCAAGAGTAAAAACACCTATACCCACAAGAATACCAAAAATAAGAATAACCACAAGAACTTCAATAAGAGTGAACCCCATTTTAGGGGCTACAGAATCAAATTTTATGTCCTTCACCCTTTCCATAATCCAACCTCCATTTTTATTGAAATGCAAAAACTGTTCCATATTAAAAAACTGAAAATTTGTTTAATTTTTTTAAATGTGTTTCCTTTTGGTAACATATTTTTTTATAATTATATGTTAATGAAAATAAAACTTATAAACTATTTAAATATTTTTTCTATTTTGCTCTTTGTAACAGGTATATTGCCCTTTTTAATTTCTGGAATAGAATTTTTAAATTATAAAAATAAATTTAATGAGTTTATAAATAGAGAAGAAAAAGAGATAATGGAATTTATAAATGGAATTAAAAAGTATCTTCCTTATTATATTGAATTTGTCATCTCATACTCCAAGGAATTAAAATTTATTTATAAAAAAGAGGAGATAATTTTAGAACCGGATATAAAGAATTTAATTAATAGAAAGGAAAGAGCTTTTATTTACAAAAATAAATTTTACTTTAATAACCCTGAATATGGATATTTAGTTAGATATGAGAGAATAGTTCCATTTTATCCTGAACTCAAAAATTCAATGCTAAGGATTTTTTTCTCCTTTTTATTTTCATTTACATTTATTCTTCTTTTAATTTTAACACAGAGAGTTTTAAGAGGTCTTATTCTCTGGACAGAGGAAAGGGGCAAAAACATTTCTGATTTTCTTTCAGAAATTCTTGATTACAGGTTTTTAAGAGAATTTAAAGAAAAGGAAGAAAAGAAGAAATTTTTCGAAATTGCTGAGGTAATCACACTTTTTTCCCACGAAATAAAAAATTCATTACAATCTCTTTTAACATATATGAAGCTTATAAAAATAGAAGACAAAATCTATAAAAATATTTATAGAGAGCTGAATGAACTCCAGGAAATATTAATAGATTATGAGGAATATCTTGTTAAAGGAAAGGAACTTGCACTTGAAGAAGTTTGTATATCAGAGATTATTGAAGAAGCCATAAATGACATTAATGTGGAAGGAAAAATTAAAGTCGAAAAAGAGATAGAGGATTTCAAAATACGAGGGAACCGGTTGTTGCTAAAAAAAGCAATAATTAATATAATAAAAAATTCCATTGATGCGATTGAAAATGAAGGTATTATAAAAATAAAAGTAGGAAAAAACAGAATTATAATTGAGGATACTGGGGAAGGAATGGATAAGGAGGTATTAAAAAGGGCAACAGAACCATTCTTCACTACAAAATCAAGAGGACTTGGACTCGGTTTATCATTTGTAAAAAAAATAACAGAGCTCCACAAATATACATTAAAAATTGAGAGCGAAAAAGGAAAAGGAACAAAAGTAATAATTGAAACATGATAAAAAAAATCTATATCCTTGATGATAATTATACATTCACAAAATCAATTGAAAAATTTCTTATTGAGAAAAACTTTGAAGCAAAGGGATTCACAAATGAAAATGAATTCGTGGATTTTATCTCAAAAGAAAAACCAGATGTTATCTTACTTGACATAAAACTAAAAGAAAAAGACGGAATTATTATCCTTGATGAAATAAAAGAAAAATTTGAAGATGTGTATGTGATTATGGTAACAGCCTATGGCTCAATTGAAAATGCAGTAAAAGCAATAAAAAAAGGAGCCTATCATTATCTTACAAAACCATTCGACCCTGAAGAAATTTTAATCCTTTTAGAGAAAATTGAAGAAGAAATAAAACAGAAAGAGGTTTTAAAAGCAGTAAGGGGAGAAGAAGTAGAAATTATCGGGAAAAATGAGAATTTTTTAAAAGCCCTTGAACTTGCTAAAAAAGTCGCTACGGAAGATACAACCGTCCTTTTAATTGGGGAATCGGGAACAGGAAAAGAAGTTTTTGCAAGATTCATACATATGAATTCAAAAAGAAAAGAAGGTCCATTTATACCTGTTAATTGTGCAGCAATACCAAAGGAACTCCTTGAAAATGAACTTTTTGGCTCTGAAAAAGGAGCATTCACCGGAGCATATAAAACTAAAATAGGAAAATTTGAACTTGCAGATAAAGGGACACTTTTCCTTGATGAAATTGCTGAAATGCCCTTTGAACTTCAACCAAAACTTTTAAGGGCAATTGAATACAAGGAAATTGAAAGACTGGGTGGAACAAAAGTAATTAAGGTAGATACAAGAATTATAACTGCTACAAACAGAAATATAAAAGAACTGGTAAGTAAAGGAGAATTCAGAGAAGATCTTTTTTATAGAATTTCAGTATTTCCAATATATCTTCCGCCTCTCAGGGAAAGAAAGGAGGATATAATATTAATTGCAGAAAACTTTCTAAGGAAATTAGAGAGAAAATATGGGAAAAAATTAAAATTAGATGAAGAAAGTAAGGGGTGGCTTTTATCTTACAATTTTCCTGGTAATATAAGGGAACTTGAAAATATACTTGAAAGGGCAGTAATAATAACAGAAGGGGAAGTTATAAAAAAGGAAAATTTAATTTTTGAAAAAAGAGAGGAAAATAAAAGAGAAATAAAAAATCTTAAAAATTATTTAAAAGAAGAAACCGAAAGAATCGAAAAGGATATAATAAAAAGAGCAATTGAAATTACAAAGGGGAATTTATCAGAAGCTTCAAGAATATTAGGCATTTCACGAAAAACTCTGTATGATAAATTAAAAAAACATAATATTTTTTAAGGAAGAAAAAGTACAAAAGTAAAATATATAAAAGAAACAATAAGGAAAAATAAAGTATAGGGGATTAACTCCTTTGCCTTTACCTTTGTTATTCCTAAAATAGGTAAAGCCCAGAAAGGTTGAACCATATTTGTCCATTCATCACCATAGGAAATTGCCATTATAACCTTTGAAAAGGGAACACCAATAACTTTTGCGGCCTCTATCATAATAGGACCCTGAACAGCCCACTGACCTCCCCCTGAAGGAATAAACAAATTAACAATACCTGCTGAAATAAAAGTATAAAAGGGGAAATTCCCCTGATTAGAAAAGGAAACAAAAAAATCGGAAAAAACATTTATAAGACCTGAATATTTCATCATACCCATAATACCAGCATAAAAGGGAAACTGTATTATTATCCCTGTTGATGCCTTCACTGAATTAACACATCCTTTTAAATAAGAATAGGGTGAAAGATGAAAAAAGAGACCTGTAAAAAGAAATAAAAAATTCAAAGTATTTAAATTTAAGGAAAATTCACCCTTTTTTATACTGTAAAAGATGTTAATTAAAAAGATTAAAAAGAAAATTGCGGGAAAAATAAAAGTATTTTCAAGAATATTTAAAAAAGGGGAAAAATCCCTTTTCTCTTCTTTTATTTCTTCAAATTCAGGAATTTCAGATTCAATTTTAATTTTGGATAAAAAGAATATAAAAAGAGGTAAAAAAATAATAAATAAGAACCAGAGTAAAATATTCTGTATGGAGAAAATGGTTCCAGAAATATTTATAATCCCTATTTTACTTTCAAGGAAGTGTCCCTTTGTGGCACAGGTTAACGGAGCACTCCCTGATAACCCACCATGCCATACTAAAAGTCCTGTATAGGCAGAAGCAGAAAGTAAGGGATAATTTATATATTTATTTTTACCCTTAAAAGATTTTCCTATCTCTTTTACAAGTAAAGCAGAACCAATAAGGGATAAACCCCAGTTAAAAAAGGCAAGAATCATTGAAAAAACAGAAGTAAAAACAATAAAAAATTCCTGTTTTAAATTCAAAGAACTAATCTTTTTAATAATATTTTTCAAAGGTGGTGATTCTGCTAAAGCACCTCCTGTTACGAGAATCAAAACCATCTGCATTGAAAAGGATAAAAGTTCCCAGAAGGAATTTCCCCAGTAATAAATCATATCAATAGCAGAATTTTCTGTAAATAAAGTTCCAAGAAAAATTGTAATAATCGTGAGTATCAAAACGAATATAAAGGGGTCAGGATAAAATTTTTCAAAAAACAAAAAGTAATATTTAAAAAATTTTTTCATTTTTTTATAGCAATAAATCTCGTTTCAAAGGGATAAAACCTGAAAATTTTTAGAATTTTTTTTAATATTAATTTTTTTGAGGGCTTCATTTCTTCCTTAAAGATAAAATTTTTTTTATAAATTTTAAATCCCGCTTTTTTAAGTAATTTTTTTAAAATAAAAAATTTTATAAAATTGAGTTCAAACAGGAAATTTTCAAGGAAAGGAATATCTTCCCATCTTTTTTTTATCCTTTTCAAACCCTTTCTATAGAAAAAATTTTTTAACAGAAATTTTGATAAATTTTTAGGGAGATAAGGAATTAAAGGAACTTTAAAATGTGGCTCAAAAGGGAAAAAATAGTTGGGAACTGTAAGATAGAAAACACCACCATTTTTTAAAACCCTTTTAACCTCTTTTAGAAAATTAAAAATATCTTTAATGTGTTCAAGGGTATGGGTTAATATGACAAAATGAAATGTTTTGTTTTTGAAAGGCAAATAAAAACCGTTACCAACCAGGGTTTTAATATTACTTCCAGCAAGTTTCTTTTTTAAATTCACAACATAAACAAAATCCTTTTCAATATCAAGGGAAAAGACTTCTGCTCCTTTTTCTTCAAGCAAAAAAGAATTGTTTCCAAATCCGCATCCTAAATCAAGAACTTTTTTACCTCTTAGAGAAAATTCATTATCTAAAAAATCAATGAAAAAAGAATATTTCCTTTTTAAATCAGATTTAGATTTTAAATATTTTTCCTTTCCGCCCTTTTCCCAGTCAGGGATAGAAAGTTTTACCCAATCTTCGTTTCTTTCTGTAATCTCTTTAATTTTTTGATAAATTTTTTCCTCTAAATTCATAAAGGAGCCCTGTAGAGGGGAAAGAAAAAATCACTTCTTATAGGTCCAATTTTTTTTCTTTCTTCAACCAGTTTATTATAAACATCTTCATTATGAATTACACCATAAACATAGTAAGGTAAACACCATTTTGAAAATCCTGATTTAAATAAAAAAAGTTCATCCTTTCCCTTCATTCCTCCCCCAAGGTACAGTATTTCAAATCCTCTTTCCTTAGCAAATTTAATTGCTTCATAGATAATAAGATGCATTCCATGATATTTTATATAATTATAATCTGAGGCAGAAAGAAAATAGTGAAAAAATTTTCCATAACCTAAAAAAAGGGAGGAAGCAACAGGAATTCCTTTAAAAAAGGCTGTAAAAATAAAAGAATTATCAAAACCATTAATTAACTCCTTTATCACCCATAATGGAAAAAAGTAAAAATCATTTGCTTTTTTTCTTCTCATCGTTTCAATATACAAATTGTGAAAAAATTCTATATCTTTATCTTCCTTTGATATTTTTACTTCAATACCTTCTCTAAGAGCCCTTTTTATACATGCCCTGTGTCCTTTTCTCATATTCCTTTCAATCTCCTTAAGATTTTTTGTTAAATCTATAAAAACACTGAAAGTAACAAGGTGAAGATTAAAAAACTCCTGAATAAAGGATTTATCAAAAAAATATGGATGAACTCTAACAAATTCAGAAACAATTTTATTATCCAAAAGGAAAAATTTTATTTCCTTATAAAATTCCTTTACAAGTAAATATTTATTATCTGATTCAACAAAGAGTCCTCCACACCCATAAGGTGTTAATATATCAAAAAAAGAGGAAAAAGGTATTTTTCTTTTAATAAATGGTGAAAAAATTTTGCCCCTATCATTCTCAAAATAAAATATAATGGGAGAACCGGCAGAATAACGGGAGAAAATTTCAATATACTTTTTTGTATAAAAAATATCAGGATAAAAGGGGAAACTGT
>CBFGJR010000228.1:0-8790 GCA_965649145.1 Caldifarciminota bacterium
TTTAATTTTTCACAATCATTTAAATTTTTTTCTAAAAAATTTTTAAAATTTATGGGGTCCTTTTTATATAAAAAAAATATTAAAGAATCTTTTTTTTCTTTTTTTCCAATTAAACCATATATTTCAATAACATAATCAATCCTTTTCCTCCTTGAAAATTCCTGTAAAAAAAATGGAAAAAGTTCTTTCAGCCCATATTCTTTTGTCTCACTGTATATTCTCTCTATAAGTTTTTCATCCAGGGAACTTAAATAATCAAGAAAAATATCAAAAAATCCCGATTTATTTTTAATAGACAAAAATTCTTTCCAGAAATCCTCAGAATTTTTTAGTTTTAAAAGTGCAGAGAGATATTCTCTCTCATAAAGCATCTGGGTAGAAAAAATTTTTCTTGCCCTATCAATCAAAAATTTAAGATCCCTTGGGGTGCCATATCTTTCAAGGGTTTTTATAACAGTATATATAACAGATGGATCCCTGAAATATTTAAAAAGAGTATCAGAAAAATTACTAAATTCCTTTGATTTTTTTTGACAGGAAAAAGATAAAAGGAGGTCAGATAAAAAGAGGAGATTCTTCTTATTTTCTTTAAACATTTTATAAGAAATTTCTTCAAGTTTTGAAAAATTTTGGGTATTTATATAAGTATTTCTAAGGTTAAGATATTCCCTTTGAGAAATTTGAAAAAATATTAATGAAATAGAAAGGATAGCCACTCAAATAAAAGAAAGTGTATTCTTCCTATAAGAAGAGAAACACGGGCCATTACAGTGTATCCAAAGGATGCTCCAAAAGCAATCATTATGAAGGTGATCCCTATTTTAGCTAAAAAACCGATGGTACCTTTGTGTTCTCTGGAAAAAAAGAAATAAATCAGTGTTGTAACAGTCGCAATAATTATTATGATATTATTAAAACTATTCAAAAGATCACCAGTGTACAGGGGAAGTAATGTGCCTTGAATTTGAGGAATAATGTATCCCTGTAACGCGCCTGTTATTCCAAGACCAGCGGCCATTCCTACAAGAAAAGCTATTGACCATCTTGAAAGCCAGGCTGAAGGCGGAATAAATCTTAAAAGCATGAATATTGAAAGTGTTATTGGGATAAAAAGAATCCATTGTTCAGGTCCAAAATGTAAAAACATTTTAAAAAATCCGTACTCTTTAAAAAGGGGCTTAAAAGGTGTAAGTATTTTAGGTTCTACATCAAAGAACCACAGATATAAAAACCAGAAAGCAGCAGCTGAGCCTACATAAATATGCTCAGCAATTTTATAAAAGGGGTTATCCTTATATAAAAAGGAAAAAATGGCAAGGGTTAAAAAAGCAGCTATCCACATAAAAACTAAATCAATCATTTCATCCTCCTTAAGGCAAAATACCCTATGTTTCCTAAAAGTATAAGGGCAACAATCATAATATGAATTACAGTCTGTGCAGTCATACCAGAATAAGCAAATCCCTTCTTATTAACCAAAATTTCATAATCTGCAGCTCCCCTTAAACCTCCTATTAAACCCACAATCTGACCAGCCTGATAATAGGGATACATATCAGGAGCTACAACGGCAGTTGAAGTAAGGATTATTTTTAAACCAAATCTTGCCTGTCCAAACTGAACCCAGACATCACCAGTTGCTCCTGCTTCAAAACCTATAAGTAAAGCAATATCATTGTAATTATGAATATTTCTCATTAACGGTATTGAATCAAGAGGTTTTCCTCTGTAATCAGAATTAAAAACTCCTCTAATTTCTTTACCCATATTTAGAATAACAGCTGCCACCCCTGGTCTATAACCCAGGAAGACATAATCTTCTCCATACTTTTTATGCATTTCCCTTGCTATTTTCTCAAGAGCAATTTGCCCGAGTGGTAAGCCAAGTGGCCAGTGTCCGAGCATTATCACTTTTAAGTTATTTTTAAAAATATGTATCAGAACAACTTCAAGAAGTGGCTGTAATTCAGGCATACTTGCTGCATCATAATCTATGGATATCATAACAACAGAACCTTCAGGTAAATTTTCAATAAAATCGTAAGCTTTTTTCACTTCCTGGAGGGGCTCAAACTTAAATCCTTTTCGTGTCAGCAATGGAAGTGTAACACTAATAAGAACAATTATATATATAATTCTTCTATCAATTTTGGCTAATTTTTCAAAAAAATTTTTCATTTTAGATAGGTCCTTTCAATTCCAAGAATTATCCTCACAGACATTGCTATTGCTCCAAGTGATATTCCAATGAAAATTCCTCTTTTAGCACCAAGCTGGGGAATATTCATAATCCAGTCTGCTATAAAAGGAAGATATTTTTTAAGTAGTATAGATGACGGGAAAATTATTAATAAAGATAAAACTGAAAGAGTAAAAAATAGCCCTTTTTCTATAGGACTAACCCTTTGAATTCCTTCAAGAGCAAATATCACTGCTATTAAAATCAAAGTTACTGCAATAAAGTAAGGAATGGTCTCTTCACCCTTTGGAACCCTTCCAAGCATCACAAGACCAGCAGAAATAAGTAAAAGTGTTGCATTAAATGTTCTTGCTCTGAAGGCTCTGTATGCTGCTGAGGCTATAAAAAAGGCAAGCAAAGCAAACATTGTAGCACCTAAGGGAACAAAAATGTATGTATAGAAATATCTCAAAAAAGTAGAAGCAGGCGCAAAAGGATTTCCATGCTTTATTCCTGAATATATACCCCATATAAGAACTGTAACAAAACTTACAATAAGTATTGCTGAATAGGGGGCATCCTTTTCTTTTCTTTTTATCTTATTCCAGTGATACAAAAGCAAGGAATCAACACCTAAAATCAATGTAAAACCTGAAACAATTATATACCAATCATTAAATCTCTCCTGAAGACTTCCAAAGGGTTCATGAGGTATAAAAAGGGCAAACACAAGTAAAAGACCTGAGATAAATGTAATTATTAAAGGTATTTCCTTTTTCATTTTATAAAATTGTAAAAAATTCTTTTAAAAAATGTAAAAAGGGCACTCTAACAAAAAATGCAAAAGTTTCAAGGAGGACCCCAAGTAAAATAACAATAATCAAGAGAATCTTAACCCAATCTTCTCCTTTTATCGTGGCAAGAGACAGTGCATCCTTTTCCAGATAGGCACTCGCTGCGTACATCTCCTCACCAATCAAAGTATAATCAGTAGCTGCCACAAAAAAAGGTAATTGTGTCACTGCTGTTGTTCCCGAAATCTGAATAGCACCAATTGAGTTACCTGTTTCTGCTAAGATTAAAGATTCAGCATAAAAATACCCTTGCAGAAATATAGCTCCGGGTTTTTCTCTTAACATAATTCCATCAACACCAGCAGCGTAACCAAACTGCTCATAGGAAAGGAAAAAGACATTTCCTTCCTTATAAAGGTCAGGTCTTCCGGATTCCAAATAACCTTCCTTTACTGTCTCCTGAGCAGCAACAAAAACAACAGGGTCAAAACATGGAACAATTAAATCAGTTTCATACTCTGCGGCTTTTTTGGCTGCCCTTTTTAATATAGAAAGTCCTGCTATTGTTGGAATATCAGCAATCGTTCCAAGACCAAGAGAAAAAAGCAAAGGTTTACCAAGTTCTGTGGATCTTCCGACTGCTTCATCAATAGCATCCAAACCAGCTATTTTTCTTATATAAAGGCTTTCGCCTTTTTTAGCTTTCTGAATGTAAAATAAAAGTAAACTGACAATAATAATCAAAAGCATTAAAGCGCTTAATCTTTTTCTATGAAACCACTGAGCTGATGGAACTTGAACATTGGAATAATCGCTATCTGAAAATTCTTCTCCCTTTACAGCTCTTATAAAATATCTGTAGCTAATTCCATTTTTTAAACCAGAATCAGTAAAAGATGTTTCACCCTTTTTTAATATAGAGACAGTTTCAGGTTCACTCCATAAGCCTTCCTTTTGATATTGTCTGAAAAGAATATAAAAATCTATAAGAGAATCATCAGGGGATGGATTCCACTCTACTAAAATTTTCCCTCCTGCATCATTAGGAGAATCATAAGCACTTACCCCTGAAGGAGGTAAAAGGGAAAAAAGTAAAAAAATTTTTAACATTGATTTATTATAAGAAAAATAATCTTGAAAAAATCAAATTAACAAAGTAATTTTATTTATGAGAAGGTTACCATTGATCCCTATGCGGGAAGTTGTGCTTTTCCCCAACTCTATATATCCACTTGTTTTGGGAAGAGATTTTTCTAAATATGCTCTTGAAGAAGTTTTAAAAACCAAAGAAAAAGAACTTGTTTTTTTAGCACAGAAGGATCCATCAGTTAATGATCCTGAAATGAAGGATTTATACACTGTTGGAACCGTAGGAGTCGTCATAACTGAATTTAAATCACCTGAGGGGAGTTATAGAATTGTTGTAGAAGGTGTTGAAAGAGTAAAAATTTTTAATATTTTTTTCAATAAAAAGTTTTATGAAGCTGAATTTGAAATTTTTGAGAGAAATTTAATTGAAAATGAAAGAGCTTACCAGCTTGCAAGAATTATAACAGAAAATTTTAGAACACTTACAGGTTTTTTGCCCGGATTTCCAGAGGACCTTCTTGCCCATTTATTTTCAAAGAGAAAACCAGTAGAAATAGCAGATTTCATTTCAACACATCTCCCTGTTAGAGCAGAAATCAAACAAAAACTACTTGAAATCGATAATTTAATTGAATATCTTGAAGAGTTAAACAAAAAGGTTATTGAAGAAACTGAATTCAGAAAATTAAAAATTGAGATAGAAGAAAAAACAAGAGAAGAATTACAGAAGAGTCAGAAACAGGTATTTCTGCACGAGCAAATAAAACAAATTCAAAAGGAACTCGGGTATAGAGAAGGAGATGAAATTCAAATTCTAAAAGAAAAAATTGAAAAATCCGGTATGCCAGAGGATGTAAAAGAGCATGCACTTAAGGAACTGAGAAAACTTGAAATTACACCCTCAATTTCACCGGAAGCAGCTGTTATAAAGACATACCTTGACTACCTAATCTCTATGCCATGGAATAAAAGAACAAAAGATACTATTGATTTAAAGAAAGCAAAAAAAATCCTTGATGAAAATCACTATGGTCTTTTTGAACCCAAAAATAGAATTTTAGAATACTTATCAATTTTAAAATTAAAGGGAAAAATTACCGGCCAAATCCTTTGTTTTGTTGGTCCACCAGGTTCAGGCAAAACTTCTCTTGCAAAATCAATAGCAAAGGCTCTTGGAAGAAAATTTGTAAGAATGTCTCTCGGAGGCATAAGGGATGAAGCTGAAATAAGGGGACATAGAAGAACCTATATAGGAGCTCTTCCCGGAAGAATAATACAGGGGATAAAAAAAGCAGGTTCAAAAAATCCGGTATTTCTTTTAGACGAAATTGACAAAGTTGGAATGGACTATAGAGGTGACCCTTATGCTGCCCTGATGGAAGTTCTTGACCCTGATGTTAACAAGCATTTCGTTGACCATTATCTTGAAGTTGAATTTGATTTATCAGAGGTACTTTTTATAACAACAGCTAACTCTTTATACAAGATTCCACTTGTTTTAAGGGATAGAATGGAAATTATAAATTTGTCCGGTTATTCTCAATTTGAAAAATTAATGATTGCTAAAAAGCATCTTATAAAAAGAATCCTGGAAGAGGTTAATTTAAATCCGAAATATTTTTCAATAAAGGATAGAGCTTTGCTTGAAATAATTGGAAAATACACAAGAGAAGCTGGGGTGAGAGAATTGGAAAGAAAACTATCAAGGGTTATAAGGTTTGCCGCTAAAAATTTTGTTGAGAAAGGTGAAGCTACTCTTATAGATCTAAAAGAGTTACCCAAAATTCTTGGACCTGCAATTTATACAACTATTGAAAGTGAAAGAAAATTAAAACCTGGTGTAGCTTATGGGCTTGCATGGACAGAGTATGGAGGTGATATAATGAGAATTGAAGTTTTGCTTATGGAAGGAAAAGGAGAATTAACCTTAACAGGACAATTGGGAGACATTTTGAAGGAATCAGTTTATGCTTCTGTAAGTTACTTAAGGTCAATGAGCAAAATCTACAATTTACCTAAGGAATTTCACAAAAAATATGACATTCATTTACACATACCAGAGGGTGCAATCCCTAAGGATGGACCCTCAGCAGGACTTGCAATTGTTCTCGCACTACTTTCTGCTATAATTAAAAGAGAATTGCCTTCAGACACAGCCTTCACAGGTGAAATTACTCTTACTGGAGAGGTTTTAAGAATAGGAGGGCTTGAAGAAAAAATAAATGCTGCTAAAAGAGGCGGAATAAAAAAAATTCTACTACCTGAGGATGCAAAACCTGATATCAAAAAAATTAGAAAGGAATTAAAAGAAGGTATAGAATTCTATTATATTAAAACAATAAATGAAGCAATTAATACAGTCTTCCCAGATTTAATTAAGGATAAAATGGAATCAGGGGAATTTTCTCATATAGTTTCCTTTAAATCTTGAAGGAAAAAACAGTTCTGGTAGCAGTATTTAAAACGAGAGAAAAGGAAACATCAAGCTATAAATTACAGGAACTGGAAAATCTTACCAAATCTGCTGGAGCTATAATTACCTCAGAAGTTATTCAATTTAGAGATAAAATAGATCCAGAATACTATATTGGAAAGGGAAAATTAATGGAAATTAAAGAAAAAATTGAAAAAAATGGTGCTGAAAGTGTAATTTTTGGATGCGAGCTTCTACCCAGACAAACAAGAAATCTTGAAAACTTTTTGAAAATTAAAGTTATAGACAGAACAGAACTGATAATGGACATTTTTGCAAAACATGCAAAAACAAGTGAATCAAAAATACAGGTGGAACTGGCTCAACTTACTTACAGATTGAGTAAATTGAGAGGAATGGGAGAGTGGCTTTCAAGACTTGGTGGAGGTATAGGTACAAGGGGACCTGGTGAAAAAATCCTTGAACTCAAAAGAAGAAACATTATGCTTAGAATAAAATATTTAAAAGAAAAATTAAAAGATATTGAAAAACAAAGAAAAGTTCAGAGTAAAAAAAGAAAAAATTTTTTTAAAATATGTCTTGTTGGCTATACTAATGCAGGAAAAACTTCCCTCTTAAATTTAATCGCAAAGGAAAAAGCTGAAACAAGAGAGGCATTCTTTGTTACCCTTGATGCTCTTACAAGGAAATTTTACATTGAAAATGTTCCTGTTATCATCAGTGATACAGTTGGATTTATTGAAGATATTCCTTTAAACATTATTCATTCTTTTAAATCAACCCTTAAGGTAATAGAAGACGCAGATTTATTTTTACATATAGTAGATATCTCCAATCCTATGATGGAAAATCATATAAATACTGTAAATAAAATCCTTGAAGATATGAATGCCATAAAAAAGGATACTATTTATGTATTTAATAAGTATGATTTATTTTTTAAAGAAGAAGAAAAAGTATATTTAAAAAATAAGTATAGTCCTTGCGTTTTTGTTTCAGCCAAAACAGGAGAAAATATAAATTTACTCCTTGACAAAATAAAATTTTATGCTTTAAAATTTAAAAGATAAATTAAAATTTAAAATGGACGAAATTATATTAAAACCATATATAAGCATTGAAAAACTTGAGGAAATATTCAAAAGTAAAGAGAAAGTGAAACTTTTTTATGATGAGATCAGACCTAAACTTCAGGACCTTGTTACACCTATTTTAAACACAATTGAAGAAATAGTAGGTGTTGATATTTTCTGGCATTCAAAATTATCAGTTATACCCTCCCTGAATATAGAGGGTTCTAACTTTGTGGGATATGGTATAGAACCCAGAAAAAATGAAAGTTATCAAAAGAATTCAGATCTATTAAGGATATTTTTAAGATTTGAGATTCATTCACCTGAAGAGTCAGGTGTATATTTTGGAATAAATGGTAAATATGAAAAATCAAGATTTGCTTTTCTTTTTCATCAATATCCAGAGGATGTTGTCTCCGTTATTCAGAATGCTTTTGTTTATGTTAAACTTTTAGATAAACAGATTGATCTCACTTCCACTGAAAAAATTATAAATTTTCTTGATAAGTATTTCACAGAAACTGATGAGGTTGTTTTATATGGACCTGTTGAAATTACAAGACCCAAGGAAGAAGTTAGCGCAGGAAGTATGTTAAGATTTTTAACCCTATTTCCCATCTATCAGGCAATGATAGAGTATTCTTTATCCGATGAATCAAATTTCAAAAATTACATAAAGAGAGTTTTTAATTTTTTACTTTCCCCTTAGTTTCCTATATCTATAACTTTCCCTTATAAAAGATTTCAAGATTTCTTCTTAAAGTATCCCTTGTAACTCTTCTAATCAATTTTCCCTGATAAGCAAAAGAAACTTCTCTTTTTTCTTCTGAAACAACAATTGTAAAACAGTCACTTTGCTCAGTTATTCCAATAGCAGCTCTGTGTCTTGTTCCAAGAGAAATATCTATAAGTGGTGAATCAGAAACAGGTAAAATACATCTTACGAACTCAATTCTATCATCCTTTACAACACATGCTCCATCGTGGACAGGTGAAATTGGATTAAAAATAGCAAGAAATAGTGGTTCAGAAATTTTTGCATCTATAAATAAAGCTTTATCAGTATATTCGCTTAAAGACATTTTTCCTTCTATGGCAATTATTGCGCCGTATCCCTTATCCCTAAGTGAAAAACTGGATTTAACAAGGGTATTTATTATTTCCTCAATTTTTTTATCATCCACTTTTTCTCTTTTTAAGATTGATAAACGACCAAAACTT
>CBFGJR010000229.1:0-8579 GCA_965649145.1 Caldifarciminota bacterium
AGGGGTATAGATGAAAGGGTTTTTAAAAGTGAACTTTTAAAAAGAATTTTAGTAAGGATTCGTGAGGGAAATTCTTTGGAGGAAGTGCTTTTTGATTTAAATGATAGTGAAAGAAGAAAAGTGATGGAAGCAATATTTAAAGCAGGAGAAAAATTTGTTAATTTTGAAAAAAAAGGAGAAATTGAGCTATATGAGCTTGCTTTTGAGAAACTGGAGAAAAAAATGAAGAAAATATTAAAAAAGGAGAAAATTTTCAAAGAGTGGAATGAGTATAAGGAAAGTAAGGGTTCAAATCCTTTTAGTGAGTGAAAAGGAGGAAAAATGTCAGTGAAAAATGGTAAGAGAATTAAAAATAAAAAAAACAATGAAATAGACGGAAGGGAGATTGAACAGATGCTAATTCAAAGTGTTATAGATAGGATTATGGAGAAAGCCAAAAAAAATAGACAAATAAAACAGGAAGATTTAAATGACCTCACAACCAATTTACCTCCCAACCTTGTTGATGAAGTTATTGAAGCATTATTTGCTGAGGGAATAGAAATTATTGAGGAGGATGAAAGGAAAAAAGAGAGGGAGATTGAAGAACCCGAAATTAAGGTAAAGGATGACCCTGTTAAAACTTATTTAAAGCAGATTTCCAATTTAAGGCTTCTGACAAAGGAGGAAGAGGTAGCTCTTGCTAAAACAATTTTTGATGCTAAAGAAAAAATGAAGGATATTCTTTTTAAAACCGATTTTGGATTAAAAAGATTTGTTTTCTTTCTGAAAAAAGTTAAAGACCTTGAATTGCAACCAGAAGAAATACTGGAAGTTGATTCAAGTTATTGGACAAATAAGATTGTAAATAGAAAAGAGAAGAAAAGAGTTCATAAGGGTATAGAGGAATTTTTAAAATTCTATGAAGATGTTTTTGAAAATAAAAAGAAGGGTTTAAAAGATTTAAATGTGGAAGAAAAGAAGGAACTTGAAAGATTATTTTCGAAAATAGTGCCAAAATTTAACTATGTCCAGGAAAATGTCGATCGGCTATATGAGGAGATAAAAACACTTGAAAATTTAAATTTAGAGTATAAAAAACTAAAGGAGGAATTGGAAGGGAAGGAAGGAAATAATTCAAATTATGATTTATTTATAAATAAAATTAAGGAAACATTGAATGTTTTAAGAACTTCTATTCGCGAATATGAAAAGAAACTCGGTTTTTCTTTCAAAGACCTTGAAAAAATCAAAGAAGAAATAGAAAAAGCAAAAGAGGCTTATAACTACGCAAGGGAAAAAATGGTTGAAGGAAATGTTAGGTTAGTAATAGGGACAGCTAAAAAGTTTATGAACAGAGGAATAGAATTTCTTGATCTAATAGAAGAAGGTAACATAGGTCTTTTAAAGGCTGTAGAAAAATTTGATTACAGAAAGGGCTATAAATTTTCTACATATGCTACATGGTGGATCAGACAGGCAATAACAAGAGCAATTGCTGACAATTCAAGAACTGTAAGAGTTCCTGTTCATATGATTGAAACTTTAACAAAAATTTCAAAAGCACAGAAGGATTACTTACAAACTTACGGAAGAGAACCAACTGTTAGGGAACTTTCCGATATGTTAGGTTTACCTGAAGAAAAGGTAAAACAGGCTCTTGATGTTTCCCATCAGCCTCTTTCTCTTGATAAACCCATAGGAAAGGATGAAGAAGGTGTTATGGAGGAAGTAATTGCTGACCAGTTTACAAAATCGCCTTCTGAACTTGCCCGTGAAGCAATTATTAAAAAAACAATAGAAGAAGTTCTATCAACTTTAACAAAAAGAGAACAAAAGGTTATAAAGTTAAGATTTGGTCTTGGTAATCATCCACCTATGACACTTGAGCAGGTAGGTAGAATATTTGGAGTAACAAGGGAAAGAATAAGACAGATAGAAGCACAGGCATTAAAAAAGTTGAGACATCCTAAAAGGGCTGAAAAATTAAAATCCCTTCTTGAAAAACTGGAAAGAAGAGACTGAATTTTTAAAATTTTTAATTAAAGAACCTCGAGGTTGATGAATAAAATAACAGGTATTATAATTTCTTTAAATGCTGAAAAAACTATTGAAAAGGCAATTGATTCTCTCTCTTTCTGTGATGAGATAATAGTTGTTGATGGGGGTTCTACTGATAATACAATTGATATAATAAAGAAAAAAAAATGTTTACTATTTGAAAGAAAATTTGATAATTTTAGGAATCAGAGAGATTATGCACTTTCAAAGGTAAACTTTGGGTGGGTAATTTTCCTTGATGCTGATGAGCTTATTGAAGATGTCCTTATAGAAGAGATTATAAAAGAAATTAAAAAAAATGAAGTTGATGGTCTTTTTTTAAATAGGATTTCCTATTTTCTTGGTAAATTAATATACCATGGCGGATGGTATCCTGATTATTCATTAAGGGTTTTCAAAAAAGAAAAGGCGAAAATTTCTGATAATATTGTTCATGAAAAAATTTTGGTTAATGGGAAAACGAGAAAAATAAAAAAGGGGAAAATTATACATTATACTGACCCTGATCTTTTTCATTATTTAAAAAAGTTAAATCTTTATACGGAACTTTCAGCAAAAGAACTTTTTGAAAAAGGTAAAAGAGCAAATTTTTTTGATTTAACTTTAAGACCTTTTTATTTTTTTATAAGGATGTATTTTTTAAAATTGGGACTCCTTGATGGAATGCAGGGTTTTATACTTGCTGTTTGCTCTGCCTTTCATACTTTCATTAAATATGTGAAATTATGGAATTTGGGGAATAAACTTCGGTAAAATTGTTTAATGGAAAAAATAGCAGATATTATTTTAAGAGGTTATTCTATCTCAAAGAATAATATGCTTTCAAGAATAAAAAGAGGAAACAATTTTGAAACTTTCACCTACTCTCAAGCTCTCGAGATGATAAAGTCTATTGGTGGTTATCTAAAATCAAAAGGTTTTGTAAAGGGCGAAAGAGCTGCAATTTTAGGGGAAAACTGTCCTGAATGGGGAATTTCTTATTTTGGAATCCAATGGGCAGGTGGGGTCTGTGTTCCTCTTGATGCAAGAGCAAGTCCCTATGATTGGGAACATTTTATGAGACATTCAGAGTGTAAGTTTATTTTTGTTAGTGAAAAATTTGTCCCTGATATTCTTGAAATAAAAGATAAAGTTGATAGTTTAAAAGAGGTGATTTCATTTCCTAAGGGATGTTCGGGTGCTCTTTCTTTTTCAGAGGTTTCTTCTTTTAAAGAAAAAATGGAGTATCCTATTGATAGAGATGAAAAGGAACTCGCTATAATACTTTACACATCTGGAACCACAGGTACATCAAAGGGTGTGATGCTTTCTCATAAAAATATTATCAGTGATATTGAAGCAGTTTTAAAAGTTTTTGATTTTAATGAAAATGACCACCTTTTTTCTGTTTTACCTATTCATCATGTATTTGAGGGAACTTGTGGTTTTCTTGCACCTTTATATATAGGAGCAAAGATAACTTATGCCCGATCTTTGAAACCGACTGAACTTCTTGAAGATTTGAAAGAAACTGAACCAACAATATTTCTTACTGTCCCCTTATTACTTGAGAAATTATATCTTGGTATTCAGAAAAATATAAAGAATCTTTCAATTGGTAAAAAAGCCTTTTTTAAACTTATGTCTTTTTTTACAAATTTTTTAGACCCTTTAACAGGTGAAAAAACTTCTAAGATTTTATTTAAAACCCTTAGAGAAAAATTGGGCTTTGGAAAAATAAGGTATATAGTATCAGGTGGAGCTGCTTTACCCCCCTGGGTGGGTAAAGGATTTAAAAAGTTAGGATTTCCGATATATCAGGGTTATGGCCTTTCAGAAACTTCACCTGTTGTGTCAGTTAATCCTCCAAAAGGCAAGAATAAAATTGAATCTGTTGGTCCTCCTATTCCTGAGGTTGAAGTAAAAATAATTGATCCTGATGAAAATGGAATAGGGGAGATAGCTGTAAAAGGTGATATTGTAATGCTTGGGTATTATAAGGATAAAAAAGCAACAGAAAAAGTTTTTAAAGATGGATGGTTTTTAACAGGAGATTTAGGTTTTATAGATGAAGAGGGTTATATTCATATCACAGGAAGAAAAAAATCGGTGATAGTAACAAAGGGTGGTAAAAATATATATCCAGAAGAAATAGAAGAGAAGTTGCTTGAGTCTCCTGTTATTAAAGAATGTATTGCCCTGGCAAAAATTCACCCGAAAACCAAAACAGAAATTATACATGCTATTATTTATCCCAATTATGAGGAAATTGATAGTAGAGCAAAAGAATTGAGTGTTGATGTTACTGAGGAGCTGGTAAGGGAATGGATTGAAAAAGAGATAGAGGAGGTGAATAAAAAACTTGCAGATTATAAAAAGATAAGATCCTTTTCCTTGAGAGATGAAGAGTTTCCAAAAACAACAACCCAGAAGATTAAGAGGTATCTATTTGAGGAGGGAGGCGTTGAGATTTAAAAATATTTTTTTATTTTTGATATTTTTGTTTTTGGTATCTTCATTGGTTTTTGGTTATTTTTTCATAGTTGTTCCTTTGCAACTTGAAAATAAAGATTTAAAAAGAGAAAATGAATTTTTAGTTTTAAAAATTTCCAAAGAATTGGAGAGTTTGAATCCTTTAAAAAGAGATACACTTTCCCTTAACTTACCAGAACCTCTTTTAAAAGCAAAAGAGGAGCTCTCAAAAAAATTTAGAGTGGAGGCAGAGGGAAATTTAATGAAGGTTGTAATACCCACAGATCAAATCTTTTTGCCTGGAAATTATGTGATTTCAAAGCAGGGTGAAGAGGTGCTTTCTAACTTTATCAAAATTTTAAAGGAGTTTCCTTATAAAGAGATTGAAATCCAGGTTCATACAGACAATGTTCCAGTGCAGACAAAAAAAGATTTATTTCCAACAAACTGGGAATTATCTGCAAGGAGGGGGACGGAGATTGTAAGGTTTTTGATTACAAAAGAGAATATACCTCCTGAAAGAATTTATTCCTCTGCTTTTGGGGATTCAAGACCTCTTGTTAATGAAAATTCAAAAGAGGCAAGAGAGAAAAATAGAAGAGCGGAATTTATAATAAAATTTTAAAATGTTTGATATTGTTAATCTTTTAATTTTTTTACCGGGAATTTTAATAGCAATTACCATACATGAGTTTTCTCATGCTTTAATTGGGTACAAATTGGGGGACCCTACAGCAAAATATTCAGGAAGGTTAACTTTAAATCCAATTTCCCATCTTGATCCTCTTGGGTTTATATTTTTATTTCTTTTACATATCGGATGGGCTAAGCCTGTTCCTGTTAATCCTTATTATTTCAGGAATCCTGAAAAGGATATGGCAAAGGTTGCGATTGCCGGTCCTCTCTCTAATTTAATTTTTGCTTTTATAGTTTCTCTGATTTTGAGAGTTTTTTTTCTTTTTCCTTCTACACCAAATTTTTTTTTCTTTTATCTTTATAAAATTTTCCTTTCAACTTATATAATAAACTTAATTCTTGCTTTTTTTAATTTATTGCCCATACCTCCCCTGGATGGTTCAAAAATTCTCATACTTTTTTTACCTTTTGAATGGAAATTAAGATATAAGGAGATTGAACCCTACGGATTTTTTTTACTTGCAGGACTCATATTTATTTCAAGTTTTTTAAGAATACCATTATTTGAGATTCTTATCTTTTTACCTGCCAGTTTAGTTTCGCGTCTTTTTCTTGGAATAAGTCCTTTTTAAAATTTACAGCACTCTTACAACTTTTATATCCTCCCATCTTGTAGTGTATTTTTTAGACTTATAAATTTGTTTCATGTCCCAATTTTTTGTAATGAATTCACCGGCAAGATAAATAGTATCTCTTCCAAATGTTTTATTTATTTTATCTATGGTAGAAATTATTTTTTTCTTTTTTTCAGTAAAGGTGAATTTGTCAGAGAATATATTTTTTATTTTTTTGTTATCTCTTATAAGTCCGCAAAGGTAAATGCCTGCCTTTTTATATTTTATTCCTTCTTTAAAAATTGTTTTTAAAACTTTTTCAGCAAATTTAATAAGGTCTGGAGTGTAAGCTGTAGGAGAAGGTAAATTTATCCCCATATCCTTAAAGTAAAAATTTCTTTCATAGGGAGAGTTCATTATAAAAATATGAAGTTTGGTGGCAAGGAGATTTTCGTTTCTTAATCTTTCTGCTGCAATGGATATAAGGTATGTTATTGCCTCCTTTAATTCTTCAAATTTTTCTATTTTTTCTCCAAAGGTTCTTGATGAACTTATACCTTTTCTTTCTGAACTTTCTTCTATTTCAAAACACTTTATTCCTTTAATTTCATAAAGTATTTTTAATCCTCTAAGAGTAAGGTTTTCTTTTACCCATTTCTCATCCAGATTTTTAAATTGAAAGGCATTCAGAATCCCTTTTTCTCTTAGAAATTTTGCCGATAGAGGACCTATTCCCCAAATATCTTCCACATCTATTTTTTTCAACAATTCGTCTCTTTCAGGATGATTTATTATATTAAAAATTTTTTTATTTTCATCTTTTTTAGCAAATTTTAAAGCAATTTTTGAAAGAACTTTTGTTTCACCTATTCCTATGGAAACAGGGATTTTTACCCATTTTTCAATTTTCTCTTTAATTTTTCCTACAAATTCCTCTTTATTTTCAATTCCTTCAAGGTCAATAAATGCTTCATCAATAGAGTAAACTTCCACTTTTTTTGCAAAACTTTTTATTATTCCCATTACTCTATTTGATATTTCTTCATAAAGGGTATAGTTTGAGGAGAATATAAAGATTTTATTTTTTTCAATTATATCTTTGTATTTGAAATAGGGAGCCCCCATAGGAATTCCCATTTCTTTAACTTCTTTTGACCTTGCTATTATACAACCATCGTTATTTGATAGAACAATACAGGGAACTTTTTTAAGGTCAGGTCTAAAAATTCTTTCACAGGAAACATAAAAATTATCGCAATCAATAACACATACAGCCATCTTACATTTTTCTTATTAAAAAAGTTATAACACCAAAAACTTCAAACTCAATATTTTCTTCTATTTCTTCCTTTATACTTTTTGAAATAAAAAATTTTTTACCTTTTTCTTTTATAATTCTCCCTATTACAAAATCACCTTTAAATTCCGCTACAATCAACCTGTTTTCAAATTTATAAACGGATGTGTCAACAACAATTATATCACCCTTTTTGATGTTCTCCTCTTCAAAATCATCCTGAACTCTCATGAAAAAAGTGGAAAAAGGGTTTGAAATTATAAATTTATTTAAATCAAGGGGCTTTTCCTCATAATCCCTTGCAGGTGAAGGAAAACCAGTGTAAATAACTTTTATCTTTTCCATTTTTTAATTTTAATCCAAATTGGATAAATAAGTCAAGTTAATCCGAATTGGATAAATTGAAATTTTTATTGTATAATTAGGAATGGATATTATTGGAAGGAAAATAAGGGAATTGAGGGAATCTTGTGCTTTGACGCAGAAGGAGTTTGCGTCTTTGCTTGGTTATAAATTACTTACAGTTTCAAGGTGGGAAAGAGGGGAAAGGAAGCCTTCTTTTTCTGATTTGAAGAGGTTATCGGAAATATTTGGAGTAAGTATCTCTTATTTTTTGGAAGAGAATAAGTTTTTGAGTTTGCCTTTAATGGGAAAAGTGGGTGCTGGGAAGAAAGAAATTTATGTTGATTTAGCAGAAAAGATAAAAGAGGTTGAATTTCCCTTATCTATTTTGCCTGAGCGTATAAAAAAGAGGATATTGAAAAATAAAGAAAATTTTTTTGTTCTTGAGGTAAGTTCTGATAGTATGGAGCCTTTGATAAATGAAGGTGATTTTGTGGTGGTTGAAAAGGGTGAATGTGTACCGGGTGATATTGTACTTGTAAGGATTGGCTCATCAGATTATTTTTTAAAAAGATTAATAAAAAAAGGAGATGAGTTTTTTCTTGTTTCTGAAAATAAAAAGTATGGGATTTTAAAGCCGGGTGAGGAGACTTACATAATAGGTAAGGTGATTTTTGTTAAATTTTAATGATTCCTATTTTAATTTTTTTACCTGTCCATTTATTTGTAAATATTTTATATTCAATTTTTTCTTCTCTTTCAGGTAAAACCGGGTAAAAGTAACCTTTGAAATTCTTTTTTCTTAAAATCTTAAGAATTTTCATATAGCCTGCCCCCCTTGATATAAATTCAAAATTCCCCTTTTCATTAAAGTCTTTTAAATCACAATCATAAACTTTAACATTTTTAAGATCAATTTCTCTTTTCACCTTTCTTAGAAATTCTGATTTTTTTTTATTTCTTTCAATTAAGTATAATTTAAAATCATCTCCCACAATTGCAAGAATTATGCCGGGAAATCCAGCGCCTGAGCCTATATCAACTATTCTTTTACCTTTTAAAATTTTGAGATAAAAAAGAGATTCTGTAATGTGTTTTTCGTAAATTTTTTCTATATCTTTTTTACTTATAAGGTTTATTCTTTTATTGACTTCCATTAAAATATTTACAAATTTTTCAATTTTGTTTTTAATTTCCTT
>CBFGJR010000230.1:0-8417 GCA_965649145.1 Caldifarciminota bacterium
GTTTAAAACAGAGAATTTTAAATAACTTCAATGCTTCAATAGCAGAAGTGGATGATAATGAATTGTGGAATAAAAGTGTCCTTGATATTGCAATAGCAGCAAAAGATATGTATAATTTAAATGAAAGAATTTCAAAAATAAAAGATTTTTTGATGAAAGAAAATAGTATTGAGGTTCTGAAAATAAACTCTCTTGCTGGAGATTAAATTGAAAACATATAGACCTGAAAGAGTTTCAAAAGAAATTATGAGAGTCCTGAATGAAGTGATAAGGGGTGATATAAATGATCCGAGACTATTAAATTTAGTCATTCTTGATGTAGAAATAACCAATGATTTAAAAAGAGCAAAAATATTTTACACACTGATAAAGGAGGAAGAAAAAATAGAAAAGATTCTTGAAAAAGCTAAAAATTTTATTAGAAAAAAAATTGCAGAAAAAATAGAACTGAAATTTATGCCGGAAATTTTCTTTATAAGGAGGTAAAGGTTAAATGAGTGAAAAAATTAACGGTTTTCTCAATATAAAAAAACCAAAGGGATGGACAACATATGATTGTGTAAGACATGTAAAAAAAACTTTAAATGTGGAAAAAGTAGGACACGCTGGAAACCTTGACCCACATGCTACTGGTGTTGTTGTGATAGGGATAGGTAAAGCCACAAAACTATTACCCTATGTAATGGAGCTTGAAAAAGTATATATTGCTGATATCAAACTGGGAATTTTAACAGACACCTGGGACATCACAGGAGAAGTTATACAGCGCAAAGAAATTCCAGAATTTTCAAAGGATAAACTGGAAAAAATAATAAAGGAATTTGAAGGAGAAATAGACCAGATACCGCCACCCTACTCTGCAGTAAGAAAGGGTGGAAAAAGATTATATGAACTTGCAAGACAAGGTATTCTTGTCACTCCTAAATCAAAAAAAGTATTTATTAAACAGATTAACCTTCTTGATGTAAGAAAGAATGGATTTACAATTAGAGTAACATGTTCAAAAGGAACATACATAAGAGCTTTAGCTAAGGATATTGCTGAAAAACTTGGAACTCTGGGTGTTATTGAAAATCTCTTAAGGGAGAGAGTTGGACATTTTTATATAAAAGAATCAATTGATCCAAATGATGACCTCTTACAGAATTTAAAACCTCTTGAGTATGGTGTTCTTCATTTTGGTGAGGTTTCTCTGAAAAATGAAGCTGTAGAAAACTTTGAAAAGGGTGTACCAGTTCCTTTTAATAGTTTTATAAGATTCTCTGCCAATTTAAAAAGATTCTCTTTTGTAAGGGTTTATGATGAAAATAAAAATTTCATAGGAATAGGACAGATAGATGTCGATTTTCTTAATCCAAGAAAAGTTTTTTCAAAAATTGAAGAAATTGAAAATTCAGAAGATTGAATTCCCTTATTTTCCTCCAATAGAAAAACCACCTGTTTTAATACCAGGAAACTTTGATGGTGTTCACAAGGGACACAGAATTTTAATTGAGGAGGGCAAAAAAATATCAAAAATCCTTAAAACTAATTTTACAGTTTTATTTTTTGAACCCCACCCTTACTTATTCTTTCACAAAAATAAAAAAAATTTCCTTTTAACTACCCTTGATGAAAAAATAGAAATTTTAAAAAGTTTAAAAGTAGACGAAGTTTGGATTTTAAATTTCAATGAAAAACTCGCTGAAACCTCACCTGAAACATTTGCAGATAAACTCCTTGATTTAAAAATTTCAAGACTCATTCTCGGACCAGATCATACTTTTGGAAAAGATAAAAAAGGGAACATATTTACCCTTGTAGAGATAGCAAGAGAAAAAGGTAAAATACTAACTATATTTCCCCTTATAACTTACAAGAATAGAAAAATTTCAAGCACAAGAATAAGAGAATTAATAGAAAAAGGAGAAATAGAAGAAGCAAATACTTTACTCGGATATAACTTTTTCATAAAAGGAATAAAAATTAAAGGTTCAGGGAGAGGGAAAAAAATAGGGTTTCCCACAATAAATTTAAAAATTTCAGAATTAAAGATAAAACCGAAAGAGGGTGTGTATATTGTTGAAACTGAAATAAATAACAAAACTTATCAAGGTTTACTTTATTACGGTTCAAGACCAACCTTTAATGAAAAGGAAAAAAGGGTTGAAGTATATCTCTTTAATTTTAAAGATGAGCTAAAAAATAAAAAATTAAAAGTAAAATTTTACAAATTTATTAGAAATGATATGAAGTTTAATAATGAGAAAGAATTGAAAAAACAGATTGAAAAAGATATAAATATAGGATATACTTATTTTTTGGAAAAGGGTTCAAATCCTATTTTAAAAAATAAGAATAATGTTAACAAAAGAGAATAAATCAAAAATAATTGAAAAATTTAAAATAAATGAAAAGGACACAGGGAGTACACCAGTTCAAATTGCTCTAATTACAGAAAGAATAAACTATCTTACAGAACACCTTAAAAAACATAAAAAGGATGTCCATACAAGATACGGTCTTCTCAAACTGGTTGGAAAAAGAAAAAGGCTTTTAAGCTATTTGAAGAAAAAAGATTATAAACTTTACATAAAAGTTATTAATGAGCTTTCAATAAGAGGATAAATTGAGAACCCATACATTAAAATTAGGAGACTCTGAACTAATAATAGAAGTTAAAGATATAGCAAGACAGAGCCAGGGGTCTGTTTTAGTTAAGATCGGTGATACTATCGTTTTAACAACAGTAGTTTCTTCTCCTTCAAAAGAAAAAGTGGATTTTTTGCCTCTTTTAATTGAATACAGAGAACAAACTTTTGCAGCAGGGAAAATTCCTGGCGGTTTTATAAAAAGAGAAGGAAGACCGAGGGATAAGGAAATAATATATGGAAGAGCAATAGATAGAAGTATAAGACCCCATTTTCCTCCTGATTTTACTGATGAAGTGGAAATAGTATCTTTTCTTCTGTCCTATGATATGGAACAGGAAGGTGATTTGCTCGGTATAATCGGTGCATCCTGTGCCCTTTCAATTTCTGATATACCCTTCAATGGTCCGATAGGTGCGGTAAGAGTCGGCAAGATAAATGGAAAATTAAAAATAAATCCTAAAAGGTCAGAACTTGAAAAGAGTGATTTTAACTTACTGCTTGCAGGAAAAAGAGAGGGAATATGTATGATAGAATTTCAGGGAAATGAGGTAAAGGAAGAAGATATTATTGAAGCCTCTAAATTTGCTATGCGGTATATTGAAGAATTAATAGAATTTCAGGAAAAAATTCAAAAAGAAATAGGAAAAGAAAAATTTGATTACAAAAAAATAGAAATTGATAAAGAAATTATTGAAAAAATAAATACTTACAGGGATGAATTAAGAAAAAAACTTTTTATTCAGGAAAAAGTTCTAAGAACAAAAGCCTTAGAGGAACATAAAGAAAAAATAAAAAGTGAAATATTAAAGGATTTTCCGGATAAGGAAAGGGAAGTAAATATAGCATTAAATAATCTTGAAAAGGATATAGTCCGTGAAAAAACAGTAAAAGAAAAAATTAGAATGGATGGTAGAACCTTAAATGAAATAAGGCCTATATGGTGTGAGATTTCGGTTTTACCAAGGACACATGGTTCAGCTATTTTTACAAGAGGAGAAACCCAGGCTCTATGTGTAACTACCCTGGGAACAAAAGAAGACGCCCAGAAGCTCGGCGAACTTGAAGGGGAAGAAGTAAAAAGGTTTATGCTTCATTATATGTTTCCTGGATTCTCAACAGGTGAAATAGCACCTTTAAAAGGGCCTTCAAGAAGGGAAATAGGTCATGGCAATCTTGCTGAAAAAGCGCTTGAACCCCTAATTCCACCAGAAGAAAAATTTCCTTACACAATAAGGGTTGTATCCCTTATCCTTGAATCAAATGGATCCACTTCAATGGCTTCTGTATGTGGAGCTTCTCTTTCTCTTATGGATGCAGGCATTCCAATAAAATCTGCCTGTGCTGGTATTTCAATTGGATGGATGGATTATAATGGAGAGGATGTTCTTCTTACAGATATAATAGGTTCAGAAGACCATCTGGGAAATATGGACTTTAAAGTTGCAGGGACAAAAAAAGGAGTTACAGCAATTCAACTTGACATTAAAAAACCTTTTTTACCTTTACCAATTTTTGAAAAAGCACTTTTTGAGGCAAAAAAAGCAAGGGAATTTATATTACAAACAATGTCAAAAACAATAAGTGAACCCAGAAGTTCAATTTCAAAATATGCTCCAAAAGTTAGAGCTTTCCTAATACCAAAGGAAAAAATAGGGGAAGTTATAGGTCCAAGTGGTAGGGTGATAAAAAGAATAATTGAAAAAACAAATGTAAAAATTGACATTGATGATACAAAGGGAGAAGTTTTTATATATGGAGAAAATAGTGAAAATGTTGAAGAAGCTCAGAGGATGATTGAAGAAATCGTTCAGGATGTTGAAATTGGGAAAATTTATAAAGGAAAAGTAACAAGAGTTGAAAACTTTGGTGTATTTGTTGAAATACTACCGGGTAAAATAGGACTTGTTCATATTTCAGAATGGGCTCACTATAGGTTAAAAAATTTAAATCAGGAAGTAAAGCCCGGAGACGAAATACTTATTAAGGTAATAGGTATTGATGAACTTGGTAGAATTAGACTGTCAAGAAAAAGAACTTTCGAAGAGAATAAAAGAAAAGAAAATTTAAAAATCACTGAATAAAGGATTAGGGTTCAAATCCTTTTTCTATTTTAGATTTTTAAAATGTCAGATTCTAAAATTTATGAATTAAAAAATTTTTTTGACCTGGATGATTATTTGAAAGAAGAAGAAAAATTAATAAGGAATACCGTTAGGGATTTTGTTGAAAAAGAAATACTTCCTAACATAGGAGAATGGTGGTTAAAAGGTGAATTTCCTAAGCATCTTATACCCCAGATGGCAGAACTGGGATTATTCGGACCAACATTACCAGAGGAATACGGGGGTTCAGGTCTTTCATATGTTGCTTATGGTTTAATGATGCAGGAACTGGAATATGGAGATTCAGGAATAAGAAGTTTTTGCTCAGTTCAATCTTCTCTTGCAATGTATTCTATATTTACCTTTGGATCTGAGGAACAAAAAAGAAAATATTTACCTGAAATGGCAAAAGGGAAGTTAATAGGAAGTTTTGGGCTTACAGAACCAAACGCAGGTTCCGATCCTGCTTCAATGGAAACAAGATGTAGAAAGGATAAAAATACATGGATTATAAATGGAAGAAAAATGTGGATAACAAATGGAACAATTTCTGACCTCTCAATTATATGGGCAAAGGATGAAAATGAAAAAGTTCAGGGTTTTATTGTTGAAAAAGGGACAAAAGGCTTTACTTCAAGAGAAATCAAAACAAAAATATCTTTGAGAGCATCCGATACCTCAGAACTGATACTTGACGAAGTAAGGGTACCGGAATCGCAGAGATTACCCAATACCGAAGGATTAAAATCCGCTTTAATGCCTTTAAATGAAGCAAGGTATGGAATCACATGGGGATGTGTTGGAGCTGCCTGGGCTTGTTTTGAAGAAGCCTATAAACATGCTCTTGTAAGGGAACAGTTTAAAAAGAAAATTGCCTCTTTTCAGATTACACAGAAAAAACTTGTTGATATGTTTGAAAAAATATGGAAAGCTGAGCTTTTATGTTATCATCTTGGAAGGATGAAAGAAAAGGGGAAAGCAAGATACATTCATGTTTCCCTTGTTAAAAGAAATAACACAAGGGTTGCACTTGAGGTAGCAAGAGAAGCAAGAACAATTCTCGGTGCTTACGGGATAACAACAGAGTATAATTCACTAAGGCATGCAAATAACTTGGAAAGTGTTCATACCTATGAGGGAACTTATGAAATTCACACTTTAATTGTTGGAAGATACCTTACGGACATAGATGCAATAGATAGATAAAACAAATGAAAAATTTTTTTAAATCAGAAGAAGAATTTGTTGAATTTGTTAAAAAATTTGAAATTCCCCATCCTTATATAAAAGTAGGAATTGGTGATGATACATTAATTTTAGAAATTGATAAAAAAATTTTAGCACTTACAAGTGATTCCTATTCTGAGGATATTCACTTCAGAAGAGAATATCTTTCTTTAAAAGAGATAGCTTACAGATGTACAGCAGGGGCTTTAAGTGACCTTGCTGCCTGCGGTGCAAAACCCGTAACACTTCTCCTTTCCCTTTTAATTCCTGAAAATTTTACAAAAAAAGAAATAGAAGAATTTTACTCAGGAATTGAGGAAGTGACAAAGTTTTTTGGAATTTCCCCTTCAGGTGGTGATCTTATAAAGGTAAAGGAAAAATTTTCTTTCACTATAACCTGTTTGGGTGAAGTGGAGGATTATCCCATATTAAGGAAAGGAGCAAAGGAAAATGATTTAGTATGTATTACAGGTGATACAGGAAGAGTTTTAGCATCTCTTGAAATACTTGAAAATAATCTTAATGTTAATGAAAACATAAAAAATAAACTAATTCAGAAATTTAAATTTCCAAAACCAAAAATAGCAGAGATTATTGAATTAAAAGAAAAAATTAAAATAAATTCAGGAATAGATATATCTGATGGAATTGCCAAGGACACAAGAAGGCTTGCCGAAAGTTCCAGAGTAAAAATTATAATTGAAGAGGAAAAATTGCCTATTTCACAAGAATTACTTGAATACACTATGACCTTTCGAAAAAATATTACTGATTATTTACTTAATTCAGGTGAAGAATACGAAATTTTATTTACAATTTCTGAATCAGAAATAAAAAAATTACCCCAATGGGTTAAAATAATTGGGAAGGTTCAAAGGGGAGAAGGTGTATTTTTAAAAGATAAAAAAGGTAACTTAAAAGAAATAAAAGGGGGGTACGATTTCTTTACTCTAAAAATTTAACTATTCTATAATTTTTGCTGATTTAATCTCAATAAAATATAGAGGGGTAGGACATTTATGACCTTCCTTATTGTGCTCCTCAATATTACAGGACTCTTTGATTTTACCTCTTAAAATTCCCTTTATTAAACAAGTTTTTCCTTTAGAATCCTTAGAAAAAGAAATTTTATGGTCAATGCTCTTTGCAATAATGCTATTTTCATTTTCCTCAATCAAAACCCAGCACCCGGAACCCTGACAGACATCAACGATTTTCCCCTGAACAATTACCTCTTTATCAATATACTTTTCAGGTTTCTGCAAGAGATTCCCTATCCCTATTTTTTCTTTTGTATTTAACATTAGAAATACCAAAATATATAAAAAATTCATACTATAAAATGTAGTTTAATGAGGATTTGAACCCTGAAAAAAAATTAATTTATAATCCCTTAATTATAAAATATAAAAAGGTTCAAATCCAAATTAAAAAATATAAAATCATGAAGGAGATTTTAAAAGAAATTGATTCAAAAAAAATAGAAATAATACGTCTCTGGTTTACAGATATTCTTGGAAATGTTAAGGGATTCAATATAACAAGAGAGGAACTGGAAAGAGCTCTTGAAGAGGGAATAGGTTTTGATGGTTCTTCAATTGAAGGTTTTGTAAGAATAGAAGAATCCGATTTAATAGCAAAACCCGATTTAAATTCTTATTTTTTTCTTGATAATTTTGATGGAAATCCATCTATTGTTTTCATCTGTGATATCCTATACCCAGATGGTTCCCCTTATGAATCTTGTCCAAGATATGTTTTAAAGAAAAACCTAAATTATGCAAAAGAACTTGGATTTGATTTTTATGTTGGTCCGGAACTTGAGTATTTTTATTTAAAGAGTGATAAGGACATAGAGATTCTTGATAGGGGTGGATATTTTGATATTTTACCTATTGAAGAAGCTGTCAATGCAAGAAAAGAAACTTTACTTACTTTAAGAAAAATGGGAATTATGATTGAGGCAACTCACCATGAAGTTGCTTTTTCACAGCATGAAATTGATTTCAGGTATCAAAAGGCATTGAAGATGGCTGATATAATCCAGGTTTCAAAGGTTATTATAAAGCATATTGCAAGAAAATATGGTATATATGCTACTTTTATGCCAAAACCAATTTTCGGGGTAAATGGAAGTGGTTTTCACTGCCATCTCTCTTTATTTAAAGAAGATGAAAATGCCTTTTATTCTGAAAAGGACGAATTTAATTTATCAGAAATAGCGAAAGGTTTCATTGCTGGTCTTCTAAAACACGCGAGGGAAATAACAGCAGTTACAAATCAATGGGTGAATTCTTATAAAAGACTTGTGGTTGGTTATGAAGCACCTGTTTACTTATCCTGGGGAAGGAAAAATAGATCAGCCTTAGTTAGGGTTCCTGCTTTTAAACCTTATAAGCCAAAATCTTGCAGGATTGAATACAGAGCTCCTGACCCTGCTTGTAATCCTTATCTT
>CBFGJR010000231.1:0-8408 GCA_965649145.1 Caldifarciminota bacterium
CTTATTCAGAAGAACTTTCAAGAAATTTTGAAGCTCTTTACAAGCAAATGGGAGGAAATGTTGTTATTTCAGAATTCTATACTCAGGATGATACAGTATACATTGATAAACTCAAAAAGATAATGGAACAGAACCTACAGGTTTTATTTATTCCCGGATATGTTGAGGATGTTGTCAGGATTTTAAAAAATGCCCATAAAATCGGTTTTACAAAAGTTATTTTCCTTGGTGGAGATGGATGGCATTCACCTGTGCTTATTGAAAAATTGGGACCATTTACTTGACTTTTTTGTTCTTATAGTGTATAATACGAGAAAATTATGGAATATATAAGTAAACTGGAAAACTTTGAAGGTAAAAAAATAAAGGTTATATATTTTATTCTAATTGCTTTACTTTTTATTTCCTGTAAAAAAGAAAGTAATGAAATTCCACAGGTTATAAAGGTTATTCCTGAAAACAAGGCAGAAAATATTCCATTAAATGCATCTGTTGAACTTTATTTTAACATGCCTATGGATAGAATGTCCTGTGAGGAAAATTTCAAATTATACTGTGATTCCTTAATGCACACTGGTAATTTTGAATGGAACTCTGATTATACACATATGATTTTCCATCCTGATACCCTGTGTCCTGATAGGGAGCATACAATTTTTCTTTCAAGGAATGCAAGATGCGATGATGATATGCCCCATATGAATCATTGTGGAGAAAATACAAATATGGACAGAGATTTCACATCAAAATTTAGAACAAGGAAAATTAAATAAATTTTATATTAAAATCACTTTATGTATAAAGGACATAAATTAGAAATTTTTTCAGCGGATTGTCCCTTATGCAGGGATGTTATAAATATTGTGGAACTCGGTAAATGCTCTTCCTGTAAAATGGAAATATATAACCTTAATAAAATAGATAAAAAAATAAAAGATAAAATTTCAAAATACAGAATAAGAGCAGTCCCTGCAATAGTAATAGATGGGGAAATAAAAGTCGAAGGCACTCCAGATTTCCCCTGGTTCTGTGGAGAAGAATTTTATAAGATGCTTAAAGAAAAATTTTCCCTAAAATAAGGAGGAAAAATGAATAACATAAATCTTTTATCTATAAATAAAACAAGGGAAGAAATTTTAAGGGGTGAATTTCCTGATAAAAAATCCTTTGAGGTTCAGGGTGAATGGATTTTCAATGAGGAAGGTCAATTCAAAGCAGAAATTGAGTTTCCAAAAGGTAAAATAAATTTAATAACTGACCAACCCCCACCATCAGGAGGAAGGGGTAATGCACCAAATCCTGTCCAATACTGTGTGTTTGCTATGATTTCCTGCTATGCTACAACCTTTATGACAATTGCAGCATCTAAGGGTGTTGAAATTAAAAAATTAAAAGCAAAGGGCGCTTCTGCCATCAATATGAAATCTGTTTTTGAAATAGAGGAAGGACCTGTTGTTGAGAAAGTCGGGATTGAATTGGAAGTAGAAAGTGATGCAGATACTAAAGTTTTAGAGGAAATAAAAAAAGAAACAGACAAAAAATGCCCTGCTGCCTATACTGTTCAGAATAAAGTCCCCTTTGAATCTTCTGTAAACATTAAATAAAAGATTTTAAGGAAGGGTGAGCAGATAGAGAATTACACAAAAAGGGGGCACTGTTTTAAGTTTATTTACTTAATTAAAACCAAAATTAGAATTTTTGTTGTTCAAATTGATTTCTTATTTATTTCCCATTATTATTTTAATAATGTCAAATAAGGAAAAACAGATAAAAATAAAAATTGGCGGAATGACCTGTGCAAGTTGTGTTAGAACATTAGAGAACTCTTTAAAAAATTTAAAGGGAATTCTAAATGTTAATGTAAATTTAAGAGATGAAAGCGCAATAATTACTTATGAGGAAAATTTTATTAAAATAGAGAACATAAAAAGAAGAATTGATGACCTGGGATATAAATTCCTCGGGATTTCCTCTGATGAAGATTATGAGATAGAAGAAAAGGGAAAGAAAAAATACATAGAAAACTTAAAAAAAAGAGTTTATGCAGGATTTGGTGGCGGACTTTTACTTTTATTTATTATGTATGGTGAATACATCGGACTTAACTTCAAAAATTTTAAAGAATTACATTTCCTTCAGTTATTAATAGCAACCCCCCTTATGGTATATGTAGGAGGTCCAATTTTCAAAAAAGCCTTTAATGGAATTAAGAATAAAGATTTAAATATGGATGTTATGTATGCTATGGGAATAGGCTCAAGTTTTTTTTCAAGTCTTCTTGCTACTTTTAAAATTATTCCAGAAAATTATAATTTCTATGAAGCAAGCGTACTCCTTGCAGCCTTTTTAAATCTTGGAAGACTTCTTGAAAATTTAACAAAAAATAGAACAGGCGAAGCAATTAAAAAACTTATTAATTTAAGACCAAAAGAAGCAACTGTTTTAAAGGATAACAAAGAACTTAAAATACCTGTTAAAGAACTTAAACCAGGTGATATAGTATTAGTAAAACCAGGTGAAAAGATACCCTCCGATGGAATTGTAATAGAAGGGGAAAGTTATGTTGATGAATCAATGGTAAGGGGTGAGCCAATTCCAGAATTTAAGAAAAAGGGTGATAAGGTTATTGGTGGAACAATAAATCATAATGGTTATTTAAAAATTTATGTTACAAAAGATTTTAAAGAAACATTCCTCTCACAGGTTATAAAACTTGTTGAAGAAGCACAGTATACAAAACCACATATAGAAAAACTTGCAGATAGAATTGTAGCATACTTTATCCCTATTGTTCTTATTATAGCAATTTCTTCTTACATTTTCTGGAGATTTTTGGGTAATGTTCACATAATGCCACCTTCTCTATTTGCTTTTATATCTCTTATATCTGTTCTTGTAGTGGCTTGTCCCTGTGCTTTTGGTCTTGCAACTCCAACTGCAATAACAGCAGGAATTGGGAAAGGTGCTGAACTTGGAATACTTATAAGAAATGGAGAAGCTCTTGAAACCTTAAAGAAAATTAATACTATTATTTTTGATAAAACAGGAACATTAACAAAAGGGAAGCCTGAAGTTGAAAGTGTTATAACATTTAATAACATGAAAGAAGAAGAACTTATCCTTTATGCTGCATCTGCTGAAAAAAATTCAGAGCACCCACTTGCAAAATCTCTATTAAATTACGCTGAAAAAATTAAAATAAATTTAATAGAACCTGAAAAATTTGAAAGTTTTCCAGGAAAAGGTATAAGAGCAATAGTCAGTGGAAGGGAAGTTTTTGTCGGAAATAGAAACTTTTTAAGGGAAATGAAAATTGAAATAAATGAACACATAGAAAAGGAAATAGAAAAACTGGAAGAAGAGGCAAAAACTCTTCTTCTGGTAGCAATTGATGGCAAAATAAAAGGAATAATAGCAGTTAGTGATAAAATAAAAGAAAAGGCAAAAGAAATAATTTACTATTTCAAAAAAAAGAAAAAAAAGGTGTATATGATCACAGGTGACACAAAAAGGGCAGGTGAAGCAGTTGCAAAAAAACTTTCCATTGATAATGTCATTGCAGAAGTTTTGCCCCATGAAAAAAAGGATAAAGTAAAGGAACTCCAGGAAAAAGGAGAAATTGTCGTTTTTGTTGGAGATGGTATAAACGATTCACCCGCATTAACACAGGCAGATGTAGGAATTGCCTTAGGTTCAGGAACTGATATAGCAATCGAAAGTGGTGATATAGTACTTTTAAGGGATGATTTAAGAGATGTTATAATTGCCATAGAACTTTCCATTAAAACTTTAAACAAAATAAAACAGAATATATTCTGGGCTTTAATTTATAATTTAATACTAATTCCCTTTGCAGCAGGGTTATTTTATTTATTATTCAAAATACCCTTCAGACCTGAATGGTCAGCAGCAGCAATGGCTTTAAGTTCTTTCTCAGTTGTAACAAACTCATTACTTTTAAAAAGATATAAACCTTATTTGAAAATTTAAAAATCTCAATTTATAATTACCATATACCCCTATAATGTATAAGGAGGAAAAAATGGAACTGGATGAAAAAACAAAGGAAGAAATTTTACCCAGAGTTAAAAAAATTGAAGGGCAAATCCAGGGTATTATTAAAATGATTGAAGAAAGAAGGGAGTGTCCTGAAATTATTACACAGGTTCATGCTGTAAAAAGGGCACTTGAAAAAGTTGCACTTATCATAATGGAATCCCATATTAAATTACATGTATCTAAGTCTTTTAAAAAAGACATAAACAGGGAAAAAACAATAAGGGAGTTAACGGAGACTATTTTTAAATTTTTAAAATAAAATGAATACAAAAGGAGAAAATTGCTGTCACAGATGCGAGATTGAAAGTAAAAGAGAAGATATAAGAGAAAGAAAAAAAAATATTAGAGAAATTTTAATTATCTTTCTATCTGTAATTTTATTTATATCAGGAATATTATGGGGTAGTGATTTTAAAGAATTGACTCTTTTATTTTCTTATATAATTTCCGGTGAAACTATTTTAAGAAGGGCAATTAAAAATATTTTAAAAGGGAAGTTCTTTGATGAAAACACTTTAATGTCTGTTGCTACATTAGGAGCAATCTTAATAAAGGAAGTGGAGGAAGCAGCTATCGTTGCCATTTTTTACAGAATAGGAGAGTTTCTTCAGGATATTTCAATTCAAAAATCAAAAAGGAGAATTAAAAAATTACTGGAAATTAAACCCAACTTTGCAAACTTAAAAAAAGACGGAGAAATTGTAAGAATAAAACCTGAAGATGTAAAAATTGGAGAAATTATAGTGGTTAAACCTGGTGAAAGAATTCCCCTTGATGGAATTGTGATTAAAGGTGAATCCTATGTGGATACATCACCTCTAACAGGCGAATCCATTCCTAAATTTTTTAAAAAAGGTGACGAAATTAAAGCAGGTGTTATTAACAAGGATGGGGTTCTTGAAATCAAGGTTTTGAAGGAGTTTAAAGAATCAAGCATAAATAAAATTCTTGAACTTGTAGAAAAAGCAAAGGAAAAAAAGGCTAACCCTGAAAAATTTATAACAGAATTTTCAAAATATTATACTCCCTTTGTTCTTTTGATATCCCTTTTTATAACCCTTTTAATCCCGATTTTCACCCCCCTACCATTAAAGGAATCAATTTACAGGGGTCTTGTTCTCCTTGTTATATCCTGTCCCTGTGCCCTTGTTATAAGTGTTCCGCTTTCCTATTTTATTGCTATTGGAAGTTGCTCAAAAAATGGAATACTTGTTAAGGGTGCAAACTATCTTGATATTTTAAATAAAATAGATCTCTTTTTATTTGATAAAACAGGAACAATAACAGAGGGAGTTTTTAAGGTTAAAGATATAAAAAATTTTAATGGTTTTAAAAGGGAAGAAATAATTGAAATTTCAGCCTATGCAGAAGCAAATTCAAATCACCCTATTGCTAAAGCAATAAAGGACTATTACAGAAAAAGTTTAAAAAATGTAGAACTGGAAGAATTTTTTGAAAAACCGGGACTTGGAATAAAGGCTAAGTTTAAAGGAAAAAATGTAATTTTAGGTAGTGATAGAATGCTTCACGAAAATAACATAAAACATGAAATATGTAAAGGTGATGGAACTATTATTCATGTTGTTATTGATAACATTTATGCAGGATACATCATTATTTCCGATGAAATAAGGAAAGAGGCAAAAGAAGTAATAGAAAAACTTAAAAAACTCAAAATTAAAACAGGTTTGTTAACAGGTGATGAAAGAAAAGTTGCTGAAAATATATTTAAAAAAATGGAACTTGATTTTTTAAAATCTGAACTATTACCGGAAGAAAAGGTTAAAGAGATAGAAAATTTTAAAAAAAGTTATAAAGTTGCTTTTATTGGAGACGGAATAAATGATGCTGCTGCTATAGCAGTTTCAGATGTGGGAATTTCGATGGGTTCTATGGGGCAGGATGCTGCAATTGAGAGTTCTGATATTGTCATAATGGATGACAATCTTTTAAAGATAAATAAATTACTTGAAATCTCTAAAAAAACAAAAAGTATTGTTTTTATGAATATAATTTTAGCAATACTTATAAAAGTGTTATTCATCTACCTGGGTTCCATCGGGATAGCAAAAATGTGGGAAGCAATTTTTGCTGATATGGGAGTTTCTATCCTTTTAATTCTTAATTCTATGAGAATTATTAAATCTTAGAAAAACCTGTTTCTAAATCCTCTATAAGGTCTTCAAAATCCTCAATTCCTACTGAAACCCTTATTAAATTTTCCTTTATTCCCACCTTTTTCTTTTCCTCTTCTGAAAGGGAAGCGTGGGTCATAATGTAAGGTATTTCAATCAGAGATTCAACACCTCCGAGAGATTCAGCAAGGAAAAATATTTTAAGATTTTCAACAAATTTTTTTGCCTCCTTTAAAGTTCCCTTTATCTCAAAGGAAAGCATACCACCAAAACCCTTCATCTGCTTTAAGGCGAGTTCGTGTTGAGGATGGGATTTTAGACCAGGATAATAAACCTTTTCTACCTTAGAGTGATTTTCAAGAAATTCAGCAATTCTTTTTGCGTTTTCTTCATGTTTTAACATTCTAAGAGTAAGTGTCTTTATTCCCCTCATTACAAGGTAAGAGTCAAAAGGTGATAGAATAGCACCCATTGCATTCTGGTTAAACTTGAGTTTTTCATAAATTTTTTCATCATTAAGCATAATAGCACCACCTACTGAATCAGAATGACCATTTATATACTTTGTAGTACTATGAAGAGCTATATCTGCTCCCAGTTCGAGGGGTTTCTGAAAAACAGGACTTAAAAAGGTGTTATCCACAACAGTTATTAAATTATTTTCCCTTGAAAATTCCGATATTTCCCTTATATCACACAATTTCATAAGTGGATTTGTAGGACTTTCAAGCCAAATTAACTTTGTTTTTTTACCTATCGCCTTTTTTACATTATCTATATTCCTTGCATCAACATAACTTACATCAATCTGAAAATTCTCCTTTAAAATTTTAAAAAGCCTCTTTGTTCCACCATATAAATCATCAAAGGCTATTATATGGTCACCTGATTTTAAAAGAGTTAAAAGTAATGTCGTTTCCGCAGCCATTCCTGAAGAAAAGGCAAGTGCGAATCTTGCATTTTCAAGAACTGCAAGTTTTTTTTCAAGAGAATCTCTTGTAGGATTTTTTGTTCTTGAATATTCGTAACCTGCTGTTGGTTTTTCTGCATCTATTCTTGCAAAGGTTGTAGAAAGATGAATGGGCACAACCACATCACCTGTTCCACCCTCTTTTAAGTTTGGTTCTTCACCGATATGAATAAGTTTAGTATTGTATCTCATAAAAGTTTCTCCTTTTTCATCCATTCATCATCATAAAATTTTGAGAGATAATTTCTACCTGTGTCAGGCAAAATTACGACAACAATTGAATTCTCATCAAGTTCTTTTGCTATCTTTAAACTCGCAAACACTGCTGAACCTGATGAACCTCCTGCAAGTATTCCCTCTTCTCTTGCAAGTCTTCTTGCTGTTTCAAAGGAAGATTTATCATCAACCACTATTATCTCATCTATCAAACTTAAATCACAGGTTGAGGGTAAAAAATCCTCTCCTATTCCCTCCACTTTATACTGATGAATTTCCCCTTCAGTATTATAAAATACTTCGTGATATAGAGAACCCTCCGGGTCAACTCCGATTATTTTTATATTAGGATTCTTTTCTTTTAAAAATTTCGCCACACCTGTAATTGTTCCCCCGGTTCCAATTCCACAAACAAAATGAGTAATTTTCCCATCTGTATCTTCCCAAATCTCAGGTCCTGTTGTTAAATAATGAGCTAAGGGATTGAAAGGATTAGCATACTGGTTAGGTAAAAAAGAATTTTTAATTTCCTTTGAGAGCCTTTCTGCTACTTTATAATAACTTCTCTCATCATCAGGGGGAACATCAGCTGGACACCTTATAATTTCAGCACCATAGGCTCTTAAAAGCATTTCCTTTTCCTTACTCACCTTATCAGGCATTGTAAAAATCATCTTATAACCCTTTATTGCACAAACAATGGCAAGCCCAACACCTGTATTACCTGATGTGGGCTCTATAATTGTTGCTCCTTCTTTTATAATTCCTCTCTTTTCGGCATCCTCAATCATCTTTATCCCTATTCTATCTTTAACACTTCCACCAGGATTCATAAATTCGAGTTTTAAAAAAATTCTTGCTTTTATATTACCTTTAAATTTTTCACACAGCTCAAGAAGAGGGGTGTGACCGATCAGTTCAAGCACACTTTTTTTTACATTCATTTCTGGAATTTTAACAAATTTAATTTATTTTTTTCCACTTAACTCTGAAAATTATAATTAAAATAAATACAAACTTGAAATTTT
>CBFGJR010000232.1:0-4799 GCA_965649145.1 Caldifarciminota bacterium
GAAGTAGGACCTTTTGTTACAGTAGAAAAAGAATGTGTAATTAAAAAATCAAAAATTGAAAACTCAATAATCTATAAAGGTTCAAAAATAATAAACTCAGAAATTAAAAGGGGAATAATAGGTGATTATTCTTTTGTTGAGAATTTAAATGCTCAGGAAATATTTATAACACAGAGGAGCAGGATAATTTCTTTAAAGTTAATTTAAGGGTTCGCCTCTATAATCGCAGAGTTTTTCAAATTCAAAAATTGGTGTATGTCCTTTTATATCAATAACTCTTGCTATTAAGAATTCACCAGGGTTAAAATTCCCCTTAATAATACCCTTAATATTTTCTCTTGTTTTAACATTTGAAAAATTTTCATATTTTTCGCTTTTGCCTTCTGTAAGAACTAAAAATCTCCTTTTTAACATACTTTCTCTTTTTTCTTCTATTACCTTATTTACTTCATCAATAAGAATTTTAAGTCTTTCTTCTTTAATACTTTCAGGTATTTTACCAATCAGTTTTCTTGCAGGTGTATTTGGTCTTTCCGAGTATTTAAACATAAAAGCCATTTCAAATTTCACTTTTCTTACAACATCAAGGGTATCTTCAAAATCTCTATCTTCTTCTCCAGGAAATCCTACTATAATATCAGTTGTTATTGTTGAACCTTCAAATTCTTCTCTTATCATATAGCATAAATCAAGAAATTCTTCTTTTGTGTAATCCCTTTTCATTCTCTTTAAAATTTTTGTTGAACCTGATTGAAGGGGTAAATGGAACCAGTGGGAAATATGTGTGCTTTCTTTTATTGCTTTAAAAACTTTGTATGAAAAATCTCTTGGGTTCGGGGAAAGGTATTTAATCCAGAAGTTACCCTTTAAATTTTTGTCAAGGTGATAAAGAAGGTCAGCAAAATCAAAACCTGTTTCTTCATCAAAATAGGAGTTTACATTCTGACCCAGGAGAAATATTTCCTTTGAGCCTTTATTAATTAATTCCTGGGATTCTTTTAAAATAGAATTATAACTTCTATTTACTTCTCTACCCCTTGTATATGGAACAATACAGAAAGAGCAGAAGTTATCGCATCCTATAGAAATATTCACATAGGATGTAACAGGGTGGGTGGGTTCAGGAATATCTTTATATTCGGGAATTTCATCAAATCCAGTTTCAATAATCCTTTTATTTTCTTTTAACAGGATAGATACTATTTCTTGGATTTTGTGTATTTTTCTTGTTCCCAAGATAGCATCAACTCCCAAATCAAAGATTTTATCTTTTTCGCTTTCAGCAACGCATCCAGCAAAAATTACTTTTTTACCTTTGTTTTTAAATTCTCTTGCATAAATTTTTGCTCTCCTCTCAGCCTTCCCTCTAACAGAGCATGAATTAATTAAAACAATATCAGCATTTTCAGGGACATCTTCTTCAAACCCATTTTTTAAAAGAATACTTCTCATTGTCTCAGAATCTCTGACATTCATCTGGCATCCGAATGTAATTATTGAGAAGGTTTTTTCCATTTTTAAAATTTTAAATTCTGAATTAAAAAAATTCAATATTTTATATTAAAATAATTCTATGATTTCAGAAAAAAAATTTTATAATATTAAGAGGAAAGGATTTGAGGTTTTATCATTTTATATCCTTTCCGTTTTCACCATTTCTATATGTTTAGCCTCAGATTTTTTAAAGGTAGCAAAAACTGATCTGAACGGGGACGGTAAAGTAGAAGAAATTTCAATATCAGGAATTACAGAAATAGGTAATTTTATCCTCAAAATAGATAATGTTTCAATAAAAGGAGAACTCGGTGACGAAGTGGATGGATTTATTATTGTGGATATTGATACAAAAGACCAGTACAAAGAAATTGCGGTTCACACACCTGGACCAAGCGATGATGATGAGTACCTGATATACTGGTATGATGGTAAATCAATTAAGGAAATGGGGAAGCTTATGCGATGGCCAAAATTTCCTGGAAACGGAATTGTATTGGTGGATAACTGGATGGGGTTCTGGCAAAAAAGGGATAAGTATGTTTTAGATAATAAAACAAGAACACTTTATCTTGTTCCTCAGGAATTCTATTATGTAGGAATAGAAGCAACTGTAAAAGAAAGTTTTCCAATTTACAAAACAAGAACTGGTTCTGAAGTTGTTGCCAATCTAAAACCTGGTAGTAAAATTTTTATTTTAGTGTGTGACACTTCACCTGATGATTATGATTCCCATTGGTATCTGATTAAATCTGAAACAGGACTTGTCGGATGGGCAGCTTTAAAATCCTTCACCGGGAAAGTAGAAGGATTACCATGGGCTGATTAAAAATTTATCATCAAATTAAGAACTTTTCTAATTTTTTCTCCACTGAGAATTTCTTTTTGTTGTTTTATTCGTTTAGATACTTTTTAATAAAGAAGTTTGTTAATTTTTTTCCTAAAATTTTATCTATATCAGGTAAAGCAACCAATATTCTACAGCAATCTTTCCTTTTTATCACTGTTCTTAAAGTAATAAATTTCCCTTTAAAATTTTTTATTTCAATAATCTCAACAATAACTCAACTCCACTTTTTGCGTCATCTGCTTCAACACCTGCATCAATTTTCCATGGGACCCTGATTTTTACCAAAGGTTTATTGAGTTTTGAGCAGATCGCAAGTTCCATCAATGTTCCATATTCACCATCAATGGCAATAATTCCATCACTGGATTTTACTATTATTATATTTCTCGCCATCCCCATTCCAGTAATTATAGGTATTTTAACCCATTTATTACTTTCTTCCTTTGAGTTACCTGGTAATATACCTATTGTAAGTCCACCTGCTTCATAAGCACCTCTGGATGCAGCCTCCATTACTCCTCCTAAACCACCACATATTAAAATATTGCCACTTTTAGCAATATTTTTACCAACCTCATAGGCTATATCATAAATTTCTTTTGAACAAACTGAACCACCTATTACACCGATTAATTTTTGCATATTTTAATTATAATTTAAAAAATTATATTATTTCTATCTTTTTTATCCTATCAATTTTAAAACTTCTCCAACCATTCCTTAAATAACAATAGGCAATTATTTTTCCATTTTCTATTTTCTCAGGCTTTATAGTCCTTTTTGTCCTGTTACCTTTTGAATCAATATATTCAATTCCCAGTTTCTTTGATACATTTATTGCTTTTTTTATTTCCTCAATTAAATTATCCCCTTTATTTTCCCTTTTTATAAATTTTCTCTTTTTTTCTAAATTTACTTTTAAAAGGTCCTCACCAAAAAAGATTATTCTAAGCATATATATTCTTTGTGTACTCAATTATCTTTTTAGGAATGTCTTCTATCTTTTCAATTAAAATACAGGGAATCTCATCCTTTAAATCTCTGTATAAATAACCTCCCTTTTCTATTTGAAATAAAACACTTTTATTCTTTTTAAGAATCTCTATAAATCTACCCTTTATTTTATTCCAATTATGAATCTCGCCATCTGTTATAAAAATTATAAAAATATTGTCCTTTAAGTTTTCTTCCACTTTTTTTATATCAAGATATGTTTCGCCTCTTTGAGGTATAAAGAGAAATTTTTTTATTTTTTCAATTCCATGATAAGATAGCCATCCTGTTGAAATTGTTTTTGAACTGAAATTTATCAAACAATATTTAATATATGGTGCTATCCTTTTTATTTTCAGGAATTTAAAAATACCATAAATTCCAACTAATAAGTGATGATATTTTTTATCCCATGGTAAAAATTTGTTTTCCCTTCCTGTCATTGATGAAGAGGAATCAACAATAAACATCAAATCAGGGAAAAAATTCCTTACACTTTTTTTAATATAAACTCCTTCTTTAAAGGGTTCAACATAGAAATTTATGTTATTTTTAAATGGTGAATTTTTATCAAAGAATGGTCTTTTAAAATTTATTTCATAAAAAGAATGAGTTTTCAAATTAAAATCCTCTTTACCATAACTTAAAAAAGGAATGTTAAAACCTATTTTGTCATTTGTCTCAATTTCAACATAAGGTGAAATATTTGTATAGTAAATATCGTAAAATAAAAATGGGGAGATAAAAGAAGGTTTTTCTTCCTTTTTTGCTTTTGATACAATATATTTTTCCATATTTTCATAAGAAAAGAACTCATCATGAAAAAAAGAAACTATTGAAAGGGAAATCTTTTCGCCTTCAAAATATTTTTTTGAAAAATTGATGAATTCATTAAATAAATTTTTCCAGTTTAAAGGGTTTTTTAAATATTCCACCTTCTCTTCTTTATTTTCAGGAATATTCCACCTTTTCATTAATTCCTCCACATCTTTAATTATTTTATTATATTTTTCTTTATCACTTTTAAAATCATAAAATAATTCTTTTATTCTTTTTTGTTCGTCCCATAAATATAAATTTAATATAACAAAAAATGAATAAAAAGGCAAAAAGTTATTCAAAGTTTGCAATTTAAAGAATTCATACTGCCCATTATAAGGTGGATTTTTAAACTTATTATAAACATTCACTATCAAGTCTTCAAAGGCATTTAAAATATAAGCAGAATCTTCAAGATTTTTGAAACTATTAAAGGATAAATCAAAGAGTTCATAGTGATAGAAGATATCCATCGGGCATATTTTCCAATGCATTATTTCATGAAGGAGTATATCCTTTAAAAATTCTTCTTTCCACTCCAATTTTTCCCCTATTTCAAAAATAATCTTCCATTTATAAATATCAATGCTTGCTCTTATTTTATCACCCTTTACTTTTATAACCTCAATAAATCCACCTATAA
>CBFGJR010000232.1:4809-8348 GCA_965649145.1 Caldifarciminota bacterium
ACCTATAAAGTTAAGATTTCTGTAAATATCTTCAAATATTTTCTCAATCATTTTTAGAAAAATAAAGAAGAATTGGATTTCTGTAATTATTTAAAATTGTATCAAGTTTTTTCTTCTCCTTTATTTTTAAAAGATTGCCTTCTTCTTTTGCTATATGATTTATTTCATAGATTATTCTTCTCATAAAATTCCATTCACCATCAACTATATCTAAATCTCCCTGGGTTAATTTCCCTTCAAAACTTTTCAAGAAAATTTCTTTAAAAACTTCTTTTTTATCTTCAATCTTTCTTTGAATCATCTTATTTATTTCCATTGAGGCAAGATATGGATCACCCATATACTTTGTTTCAATTAAATAATTATTTATAATTCCATTAAATGGGGAAAGAAAGGAAAAACTTTCAAGTATGTCAACATAATCAACATATTCTTTTTTTATCCCTTTAAGATTTAAATAAAGTCTTTTCGCCTTTGAAAAAATATTCAAATTTTTTATAAACCTTACACTTGGGGGAAAAAGATAACCACACCCTTCTCCAAGTCTATGGCATCCTTCACATATTGAAGGTATAGAATTGATCAATACCCTCTTTGAATTAATTCTATTTTTTTTACAAAAATCAAGTCCATATCTTAGATAAAGAATAGAAATTATAGCATCAAGGGTAAGTTTAATATTCTCAATTTCTTTATTAATTTTCTTGAATATGTCAACATAATCCCCATTTTTCTTTATTCCTTCATATTTATTATTTTCAATTATCTCGATCAAATCTAAAGGGTCAGGATTAAAATAATCCACATTTATTATTAAAGGGAATCTATCAATTATTGATAAATCCATATCAAATGTTCCAGAATATCTCATAATCCCTGCTCTTCTTTCATAGTTTGCAGTTGCAAAGGTTACATGATATCCATTTCCTAAAAGTATTTTTCTGTTTTCAAATTCGATGTAGCCATCAAGAATATGGAAAAATTCATTTTGAATAATTTCTGGAGCCCTGTTTATTTCATCTATCATTGTGAAGTTTGCATCCTTAATTTCTTTCAATTCAAACTTAAACTTATCTATGTTAAACCTTTCAAAAATTTCCTTCAATTTCATATCAGGTCTTGCCCTTATGTATATTCCTTTTTCGTTGAAATAAAGGGAATTTATCTCCTGAATCAATATTGTTTTACCTTCACCCCTCTCGCCTATCAATAAAACATTCAATTTCCCAATAAGACAGATTTTTAAAATATCAGAAAGTATTAAACCTTCTTTAAAATTTCTTATTACTGCACTATTTCTATACATTTTTAAATCTTCCATTTTAAAAATTTCATTTTTCATTTTTTAATTATAACAATTCTCAGTGACAAATTGTGTCATTTCACTTTATAATATAAAAATGAAATATTTAACAAAATTTCAAAGATTTAATAAATTTCTTGAATTGCTTCAAAATGGTAAATATGGATTAGAGGAATTAAAAGAGATTCTTAAAGTAAGTGGAAGAACAATTCTCAGATATATAGAAGAACTTAAAAAGAAGGGAATACACCTGAAGTATGATAATAAGGCAAAAAAATATTATATTGAGAAAGGAAGCCAAATTTGTCTATATCCCTTTAAAATAAGTATTACTGACAAGGAATTAGACGCCCTTTATTCTGCCTTTGATCTTTTAAAGAAAAGAAAAAATTTTCCTTTAATTTCTGAACTTGATTCACTTATAAAAAAGATTGAAGAGTATAAAGGAGATATTGAGTATAAAAGTATATTTGAGGTTACAAGTTTTTCTGTATTCCCTGAGGATTTAAAAGTAAAATACAATTTAATAAAGGAAGCAATAAATGAAAAGAAGTATGTTGAGTTTGATTATTATGGTTCAAAAGAAAAAAGGGTGATAAGGAGAAGGGTTGCTCCTTGGTTTTTAATCCATGCATTTGGCAAATGGTATTTGATAGGTTATTGTATTTTAAGAGATGAAATGAGAACATTTGATTTAGGGAGAATAAAGAATATTAATAAACTTGATGAGTTCTGCTATGAAAAAATCCTTGGAAAGAATTATAAAGAATTTATGAGGGATATGTTCGGACCATGGAAAGGGGAAAAAGGAAGATGGGTGAGCATTTTTTATGATAGGGAAGTTTCAAAAAATATAGAAGAAAAAATATTTCCTCAGGAGCATAAAATTGAAAAATTTAAAGATGGGTCAATAAGATTAAAAATTAAGGTTTCCCATCCAGAGGCACTCCTATTTTACCTTGTTTTACCATACCATTATCATGCAGAGGTGGAATTACCAAAATCTTTGAGAAAAAAACTTGTAAATTATTTAAAAAAAGCATTAAATAAGTATACAAGATATAAAAATGGATAAGACAATTCTATCACTTATTATAACAACTGTTTGCTTCTTTTTTGGTTTGATATTTGAAAAATTCATGCTAAAATTCTTAAAGAAAATTGCAAAGAAGACAAAATTGGAAGGTGCTGAAAATTTAATAAAACCATTAGAAAAATGGATAACAATACTCTTCACATTAATAGGTATTCATGTAAGTATTTTCATAATAAAAATAAAGCCGGATATTTTTAACATCCTTCATAAACTATTAATTTCTATCTACATTATGTCAATCACAATAATTTTAATAAATATCACATCAAACTTTTTAAAAATTTATACACAAAAATTAAAAGAGGTTTTAGCTTCTGTTTCAATTCTTGAAAATATAATAAAAATATCTATATTTATAATCGGATTACTTATTCTCCTCAATTTTTTAGGGATTTCAATAATTCCAATAATTACAGCACTTGGTGTTGGCGGAATTGCCATCGCGCTTGCTCTTCAAGAGACACTCTCAAATCTGTTTGCAGGATTCCATATAATTCTTTCAAAACATATAAAAGCGGGAGATTATATTAAACTTGAAAATGGGGAAGAAGGATATGTTGTGGATATTACATGGAGAAACACATTAATAAAAAGTTTATCAGACAATTTAATAGTTGTTCCAAACTCAAAACTTGCATCAACAATTTTAACAAATTATTTTTTGCCAAAAAAAGAAACAAGTATTTTAATCCCTGTAAATGTTAGTTATGATAGTGACCTTGAAAAAGTTGAAGAGATTACAACTTGCGTTGCAAGGGAAATTTTAAAGGAAATTTATAATGAAGAGAATGGAGAGGTATTTATAAGATACAAAGAATTTGGTGAATATGGAATAAATTTCAATGTGATAATTAAAATAAAGGAGTTCTCTGACCAATATTTAATAAAACATAAATTTATCAAAAAACTTCATAAAAAATACAAGGAGGAAGGAATTATCATTCCTTATCCTGCGAGAAAAATTTATATAGAAGGAAAGGAAAAATTTAAAGAATAATTAATGCATTTCCCCCAGTCTTCCTTATAGAATTCCCTGATTTTCTCAAGTTCTTCTTTATCTGTAAAAATGCTTTTATAATTTATTAAAAAGTCGGGTATATATTTTGAAAGGTATAAAATTGGATATCTTATAGGATAAAC
>CBFGJR010000233.1:0-8314 GCA_965649145.1 Caldifarciminota bacterium
AATATTGCCCAGGAAATAACTGAAAGTAAAAAGAGTATTATAAGTATTAATTTTGCAAAAGGACTTGCTGACTTAAATCCTTTTACTACGATATCAAAATTTAAATTACTCATTCCTAAGCTCCTTTAATCTTTCACCTGCCCTCAATGCCTCCTCAGAATCAGGAAATTTTTTTATAATCTCATTGTAATAAAATTTAGCCTTTTGAAGATTTCCTTCTTTTTCTTCTAAATCTCCCAGTTTCAAAAGAGAATGTTTTGCTCTCTGTGAATTTGAATAATTTCTAATAATATCTTCAAAAATTACTTTTGCCTTTTCTTTTTCACCAAGTAAAAGGTAACAATCAGCGAGAAAATACCTTGCATCTATCAAAAAGTCACTTTCAGGAAATTTCCTTATAAATTCTTCAAATTCTTCCTTTGCTAAACTATATTCAGAAAGTGTATAATCCTTTAATGCCTGAGAATAAAGTAAGGATTCCTCCTCGGATACAGATTTTTCCTCTCTTTCTACTATTTTACTTCTTGATTTTCTGATAGAATTTTCTATTTCAGAAAGTCTTGTTTCAAGGGATAAAAGTTTCCTTTCAATTATTTCTAACCTGTTTGTAACATCTGCTTTTAACTCTTTTATTTCCCTGTATTCCTTTCTCTGTAAGGTATCAATTTTACCTGTTCTTACATAAATTTCATCAATTTCATCCCTTACCCTGTTTAATTCCTTCCTAAAATTCCTTATAGATGCACAGTTATTTAAAATTAAAAATATAAAAAATAATTTTTTTATTTTTCTTATTTTATTCCTTTACCTTAAATTCAGCTCTTCTGTTAATGGGTTTATTATCTGGATCAATGGGTCTTGTTTCACCGTAACTGATAGTGGAAAGTCTATTTGGGTCAATTCCAAGTTTTACAAGGTAATCCCTTGCGGATTTTGCTCTTCTTTCACCGAGACCCATATTGTATTCTTCAGTTCCTATATCACAGGTATAACCTTCAATTATAACATTTACTTCTGGATAAGCTTTCAAAATCTCTGCATTTTTTTTAAGAATTTCAGCATCAAGTGGTCTTATATCATATTTATCAAAATCAAAATGTATTGTTTCAAGGATAAGAGGTGGTTTTTGAGGAACTTCTTCCTTTAACTCCTCTTTTACTTCTTGGGCAGGCTTTGGGATTTCTTCCTTAAGAGGTTCAGGTTTAATAGTTTTTTTTGGTGCACACATGAAAAGTATTAATCCTATCAAATAAATTAATTTTTTCATAACTTTTACCTCCTTTTGGTTTTTATTATATCATTTCTAAATTAATTTTTCAAATACTTATCCTCATATAGAAAATTAATGCTGCAATTCCTTTATTAGTTTCTTTATTTAAAGTTGATTTTTCAAAGAAGAAGTATTATAATTAATAGGAAAAGGCGCCATCGTCTAGCAAGGTCAAGGACACCTGGTTCTCAGCCAGGAAACCCGGGTTCAAATCCCGGTGGCGCCAAACTGGGGGATCGTCTAATTGGCAGGACATCTGGCTCTGGACCAGAGAATCGGGGTTCGAGTCCCTGTCCCCCAGTTTAAGAAAGGAACATAAATCTTATATTTAGCGTCTTAAAGATAAGTAAAGATAAAGGTTCAAATCCTTTAAAATTTTTAAATTAAAAATGAGAAAAATTTTCCTTGTTTCTATATTTTCCCTTTTTACAGGTTTTATTATTGCAAGTGTTTTACTTTTCAAATTTGAAAAAGCAAATAAACTGGGAGCAGAAGTTAAAAAATCTGAAATAGAGGAAACACAAAGTGTAGGAAACCTTACAGGTTCAAATTTTTCCTTTTCTGAACTTGCAAAAAGTGTTATACCTGGTGTTGTAAACATAAGGGCTACAAAAAAAGTCAAACTTCCTACTTTCCATTTTGAAGACCCATTTTTCAGAGAATTCTTTAAAGATTTCTTTAAATTCCAGTTACCAGAAGAAAAGGAATATGAAACAGATATTTTAGGTTCTGGTTTTATTTTCAGAAAAAATGGAAATAAATACTACATAATGACAAATTATCATGTAATAAGAGAAGTGGATAAAATAAAAATAATTCTCTGGGATAAAAGAGAATTTGGACCAGAAGAAGTAAAAATAGTTGGAAAAGATAAATTAACAGATATTGCAGTTTTAGAGGTGGAATCAAAGGAAGAATTAACAGTTTTAAAACTGGGAAACTCCGATGAAATTCTAATAGGTGATTGGGTTATTGCAGTTGGTAATCCTTTTGGATTAAATGGAACAGTTACCTTTGGTGTAGTTTCAGCTAAACATAGGTCAGGAATAAATTTACCCAGTGGTGAAATTTATCAGGATTTCATCCAAACTGATGCTGCTATAAACCCAGGAAATTCAGGTGGACCACTCATAAATATGAAGGGCGAAGTCATAGGAGTGAACTCTGCTATAACCTCTCCCACTGCTGGAAATGTGGGAATAGGGTTTGCCATACCTATAAATATTGCAAAAAATACTGCAAATCAACTTATAGAAAAAGGGATTGTAAAAAGAGGTTATCTTGGAGTCAGAATACAGGAAGTTTCTCAGAGTATAAGTGAAAGGTATAAATTAAAAAAACCGATGGGGGCTCTTGTAACAAGTGTTGAAAAAGGAACACCAGCAGAAAAGGCTAAAATAGATGAAGGTGACATAATCGTAGAAGTAGATGGAGAAACTGTAAAGGATGTAGAAGATTTAAGGCTCAAAATCGGTTCTCATTTTCCTGGAGATAAAGTAAAAATTAAACTGATTAATAAAGAAGGAAAAGAAAGGGAAGTAACAGTTACCCTTGCTGAATTGAAAGAAGAAAAAATTGCTGGTAAAATAGAAGAGCAAGAAGAAAAAGAATATACATGGCTTGGTATGAAGGTTGAAAGTATTGATGATAGATTGAAGGATATGTATGATATTGAGGAAGATGAAGGTGTTGTGGTGGTGGATATAGAGGTCGGTTCACCTGCCTATGAATCAGGAATTAGAGAAGGAGACCTTATTGTAAAAGTTGAAGATATGAAAATTAAAGATTATGAGGATTTTGAAAAAGCAAAAGAAAAATATGACTCTCAAAAGGTAATTTTATTTACAGTTATAAGAAAGGGAATTAAATCTATTATAGCAATTAAAAAGTAATTTGGATAAAAAACCTTTAAAAAAACACATAGAAGAATGGGTATGGGCTTTTATCGTTGTATTCTTTGTAATTAGACCCTTTTTTTTACAGGCTTACAGAATCCCTTCAGGCTCAATGGAGGATACCCTTTTACCGGGTGACTTTCTCTTTGTTTTTAAACCAATATTTGGATTTGAAATTCCCTATACAGAAATAAAGTTTTTTCAATTCATAAAGCCAAAAAGGGGTGATATTATCGTTTTCAGATACCCTCTTGACCCTTCAAAGGATTTTGTTAAAAGGGTTATAGGTTTAGAGGGTGATACAATAATGATAAGGGATAAAAGGGTATATGTTAATGGGAAATTACTATTAGAAGAATATGCAATTCACAAAGATGAGAAAATAATACCATCACCTTACAATCTTGATAGCAAGGTGTTTACTGAATATTTTCAAAAGGAATGGGAAAGGAGAGTTTTTGTTGATGATATAAATATAAGGGATAACTTTGGACCTGTCCTTGTTCCTCCAAAAACATACTTTGTTATGGGTGACAATAGAGACTTTTCCTCTGATTCAAGATTCTTTGGTCCTGTTCCTGAAAAATATTTAAAGGGAATACCCTTTTTCATTTATTTTTCCTGGGATGGAAGTGTCCCCTTTTATAACATATTTAAAAGTATAAGATGGAATAGATTATTCCATTTTCCCTTTTTATGGAGAAAAAGATATGAGATGCAGAATATGTAAGGAAAAATCTGTTATAAACATAAAAAGATATAACTTACCCCTCTGTAAAGAACATTTTTTAGAAAGATTTGAATCAGAAACAAAAAGAATAATTAAAAAATATAATATGATAAAAAGGGAAGATAAAGTAGCAGTTGCAGTTTCAGGAGGTAAAGACTCCCTTTCCCTCTTATATGTTCTTAATAAACTCGGCCACAATGTCCTTGGAATACATTTAAATCTTGGAATATATAAAGAAAATTACTCTCCAAACTCTGAGACCTATATTAGAAATTTCAAAAAAAATTTTAATATACCCATTTTAATTTATGATATAAAGGAAAAGCAGGAAAAGGGGATTGAAGACCTTGTTAAGGGCAAATGGAAAACAAAACCCTGTTCAGTATGTGGTATGGTTAAAAGGTATTTAATGAACATTTTAGCCTTAAAAAATAACTGTAATGTTCTTGCTACAGGACACAACCTTGACGATGAATCAGCAAGACTCTTTGGAAATGTAATTTACTGGCAAGAGGAACATATTGAACACCAGGAATTCATTTTGCCGGATGAAGAAGGATTGCTCAAAAAGGTAAAACCCTTTATATTTTTTACAGAAAAGGAGATAGCCTTATATGCTATTTTAAGAGGGATTCCTTATATAAGAGATGAGTGTCCCTACTCCATTGGTGCTAAAACTTTAAAATATAAAAGTATTTTAAACAATCTTGAAAATGAATCACCAGGAACAAAATTAAGATTCTTAAAAGGATTTTATGAATTCAAAAGGAAGATAAATAAAAATGATTTAAAAAGTTTTAAGGGAACAAAGAAATGTCTTCAATGTGGAATGCCTACAAAAAGGGATATATGCACCTTCTGCACAACCTTTGAAAAACACCCTTTCAAAATTGAATTAAGGGTAAATGAAGGATAAAAAAATTTTTGTTATAATACCCGTTTTCAATGAAGGCGAAACCCTTTACAGGATTATTGCAGAAACAAAGGACATATTACCTGAATCAAAAATAGTTGTTGTGGATGACGGGTCAGATCCCCCTGTAAGACTCATCAAAAACCCCAAATTAATACTTATAAGACACGAGGAAAATAAGGGTTATGGCTATACTTTAATGAGCGGAATAAATTTTGCAATTTCAGAGGGAGCAAAGATAATTTTAACAATAGATTCCGACGGACAGCATTTTCCAAAAAGAATTCCTGAATTTTTAAAAAAAATTGAAAAAAATGATGTTGTCTCAGGAACAAGATATCACCCCCTTTCCTTGAAACTATCAGAACCTCCCTTGGATAGAAAATTAATAAACAGAGTGATAACAGAAATTTTGAATGAATTAACATCTTATAAAATTACTGATACTTTCTGTGGTTACAGATGCTATAAGAGTTCTGTATTAGAAGGATTCTATCCTGATGATAAATCTTACGGATTTCCCATTGAATTATGGTTTCACATTTATAAATATAAATTTAAATATGCTGAAGTTCCAGTTGAACTTTATTACCCTGTTAAAAAAGATTTTCCTGGTGAAATGAGAGATTCTGAAAAGAGACTGAATTATTACTTAAAAATAATAGAAAAAAAATTTAACAAAAAGATTATGAAAAGGGGAATGGAACTATTTAAGAAATATTTAATGGAGAGGGAAAAAGTATGAATAAAACTTTAATTGCCTTTGGTGCCCATCCTGATGATGTAGAACTTTCCATAGGTGGTTTCATTGCCAGACTCTCAAGAAAGGGGTACAAAGTTATAATATGTGATTTAACAGATGGTGAGCCAACACCTTTTGGAGACCCTGAAACAAGAAAAAAAGAATCTGAGGAGGCAGCTAAAATTCTTGGGGCAGAAAGGATAACCCTTGATCTACCAAACAGGTATCTTATGGATTCCGTTGAAGCAAGAATAAAAGTTGCAGAGGTTATAAGGGAATTTAAACCTGAAATAATATTAACCCATCACGGGGAAGATCAGCACCCTGACCATATAGAGACAAGAAAAATAGTTCAATCTGCAAGATTTTATTCAAAACTTACAAAAGTGGAATGGAAGGGAGAGCCCTTTTATCCACCTAAACTCCTCTTCTTTCATGCTTCCCATAAAAGGAAAATCTTTCATCCCCATTTGGTTGTTGATATAAGTGATACCTTTGAAATAAAAATGAAAGCGTGTGATGCCTATAAATCACAGTTTGGTTTTTATGAAGAGAAAAGAAGAGAATTTCTTAACATAATAGAAATCTTTAACAGATTTTACGGAAGGCTCATAGGTGTAAAATACGGGGAAATACTTTTTATTGAAGAACCCTTGCCTCTTAAGAGTTTTGATTTTCTTTTTGAGTAATTAAAAATGTTATTATACAAAATACCCGAAAGAAACGGGGAATTTATAATTGAACCTGTAAAAGTTAATGAAATTTTAAAATTATGTAAGGAAAACAGAGAAAAAAGAGAAAAATTCAAAGATTTCTTTGATTTTGAAATTAAAGAGGAATTTACTCTTATATCCTCCCATCAAACACTTTTTTATCATCCTGGAATATGGGTAAAGCCTCTTTTTATGACAGAATTAAGAAAAAGGGGGATAAATACAAGATTTTATGAAAATGATATAGATGGAACTGATAGAATTTTTTTTTATTATCCTGATAAAGATTTTAAAATAAAAAGGGAATTTCTATTTTACAGTCCCATTAAAATTGCTCTTGAGTATATTGAGAGCAAAGAAATCAAAAAAAATGAAAATTTAATAAAAAAAATTATTGAAAAATTACCTGATAAAATAAAAAAGAATTCAGAAAAATTTTTCGAAATTTTTTTTAAAAATCTTGAAGAAAAAAAATTTTATCCTGAGGCTTTTTCCTCATCCAGAAAAGAGTTTGAAGGGGAAGTACTTTATGAAAATTCTTTTCTATCAGATATTTTGAATTCAAGAGAATTTTTTTCCTTTTTCTCCTATTTTTTTATTAATGCGGAAAAAGTTTACGAATGCTACAATGAGGCAATAATTGAATACAGGGAGAAATTTAATATAAAGAATAAAACTGAACCTGCACCTCTTTTAGAAAGGGAAGATAGCCTTATAGAACTACCATTTTTTTTAAATTTGAGGGAAAGATTTAGAATTTTTAAAAGGAAAGATAAACTTTACTCTCAAAAATTTGAAATCTACCTTGGAAAAGAGAAAGAGGAAGTATTATTTAATTCCCTCACCTTACCAATAAGACCGAGAAGTTTGATTTTATCAATGTACAATAAAATCTTTGAATCTGATCTTTTTTATCACGGCACTTTTGGGAAAAATTATGATGAATGCACAAACATTTTTATTGAAAAACTTTTCAAAATAAAACCACCGATTTCAGGAGTAATGAGTTTAACTCTTTTTTTGGATAATATAAATAAAAGGGATTTTCCTTTTTTCTTTTTTGATAAAGAGAAAATTTTAAATATAATAAATTCTATTTTTTCTTAAAAAGTTTAACCCTCACATTTTCAGGTTCAATTTTTACTACACTTACATTTTCAGGTAATCTAACCTTTGGTTTAAGAAAGAACTCACCTTCAGAAAAATTTAAGGCATTTACAATTATGTTTACATCCTCTCTTTTTAAATTTTTCAAAACAGATTCAGGTCCCTTAAGTCTTAAAAATAATTTTGGTGGTTCTGTTTCAACTGTATATTTCTTCGGAGCAAGAACAATATAAGAAACATTTGTGTAATCTCTTTCCTCAAGTTTTTCTATCTCTATATATACATTTATTGAATCTGGATAAACATTTATAACTTCTGATGGTTTTAAAAGATTTATTTTTTCTTTGAAACTTTGTTCTCTCTTTTCAACAGAAACAAAATTTGTTTTTATGCTATCTAAATTTTTTATAATTGAAAGGGGGCCCTCTATTCTAACATACCCTTCAGCTCTTTTTGACTTAACAATATAGCCAGATCTTGGATTCCCCGTTATTACTGCACTCACAGGGACTTCTTTTTCAGACTTTTTATCAAATTTTAAACTTATAAAGTCCTGCCAGAATTTTATTTCATTTATTTTTACAAAATTGGGAATTATAAATTTTATATCAGAAGTTTTATATATATTTTTACCCCTTTTAGGGTTTTCAAAATTAATTAAAAATTTGGGCTTAAAAAAATTAATAAAAATAAGAGACCTGCCATCTCCAACTACTTCCACTTTCATTTTTTTAGGCGGTGGCTCAAGAAAGGCAAGGGAATCAGGGATTCCTTCATAGATTATTTCAAAACTTCTTTCAGCTTTATAAATTTTGCTCGTAATAGAAAAAAACCAGATTAAAATTCCAGAAATAAAAGAAATTAAAATTTCTATTATATCCCTTTTTTTCATCACCCTCTTAAAATTTTAGACTTCATTTTTTAATTATATCCCATATTTAAGT